>NZ_JBQHWA010000044.1:0-19010 GCF_052064225.1 Blautia massiliensis (ex Liu et al. 2021)
CAGGGACTGCGATGGCATAAATTGCTATTTTGTTAGCTGAAATATTGAATTTTTAAGGTGCGAAGCCCATTTGGGGTATGGGAAGTCTTAGATTTTTATTTAACATGTTATACTTTCAACAAGTAAAGAAAGGTAGCAACATGTACAGTATCGACTTAAACAGTGACATGGGTGAGAGCTTTGGCGCATATAAGCTTGGCGGCGATGAAGAGATCATCAAATATGTCACAACAGCAAATGTTGCATGTGGCTGGCATGCAGGCGATCCGATGGTAATGGATAAGGTAGTCCGCATGGCAAAGGAACGTGGCGTTATGGTTGGAGCCCATCCTGGATATCCGGATTTTCTTGGCTTTGGACGAAGAAAGATGGTTCTCTCTCATGATGAAGTTAAGAATTACGTCAGATACCAGATCGGAGCACTGGCTGCATTTACCAAGAGCTACGGAATGAAGCTTCATCATGTCGCTCCTCATGGAGCAATGGGGAGGGGAATGCCTGCCAGTATGACGAGGATATTTCCACAGCGATCTGTGAGGCAATCTGCGAGTATGACAAAGATCTGATCGTTTATTACTGTGCAGGAGCAGTTCTTGGTGATATCGCTGAGAGCAAGGGACTTCGCACAGCATCTGAGATTTTCGCAGATCGTGCATACATGGATGATCTTTCTCTTGTAAATTGTTAAAAGAATTATATTGTTATATGATTTCGTAAGTGATATACTTAAACATAAGGAAAACCGCGTGAAATTACAGTTTGCTTTTTGCACGGTTTCTTTTATACATGGTAGTTAGTTAAAACTAACAACAGAACGATGTGAAAGTACTTTTGACTATACAGAAAGGAATACATAATGCTAATGAATGTTTTTGAAGGTATACTGATTCCATTTGTTGGAACAACGCTAGGTGCAGCATGCGTGTTTTTTATGAGAAAAACACTTAGCAAGTTACTGCAACGTGCACTTGCAGGGTTTGCAGCAGGTATAATGGTTGCTGCTTCAATCTGGAGTCTTCTGATTCCGGCAATTAAACAATCTGAGAATATGGGAACTTTATCGTTTGTTCCGGCAGTTGTTGGGTTCTGGATTGGTATATTGTTTTTACTCGCACTTGATCATTTGATTCCACATCTTCATGTTGGAAGTGATCAGGCAGAGGGACCGAGAAGCAAACTTGGCCGTACTACGATGATGGTGTTGGCAGTTACATTACATAATATCCCTGAAGGTATGGCAGTTGGTGTAATGTATGCAGGATTTCTTGCTGAAAATGCACAGATTACAGCAACAAGTGCACTTGCTTTATCACTTGGAATTGTTATCCAGAATTTTCCAGAAGGAGCGATTATATCCATGCCGCTTAGGGCAGAGGGTGAAAGTAAGAGAAAGGCATTTCTGGGAGGTGTACTTTCAGGAGTCGTTGAACCGATTGGAGCAGTAATGACGATTCTTGTCGCACAGCTGCTAATCCCGGCATTACCATATTTACTCAGCTTTGCAGCAGGAGCTATGTTATATGTCGTGGTTGAAGAACTAATTCCGGAAATGTCTCAGGGACAGCATTCGAATATCGGTACGCTTTTCTTTGCACTTGGATTTAGTTTGATGATGATCTTGGATGTGGCACTGGGGTAAGAGGAGAGGAATGATTCTTATGAGAATATTGATTTATGGTGCTGGTGTGATTGGATCCTTGTATGCGGCTTTATTTGCAGAAGCCGGTTATGATACAAATATTTATGCCAGAGGTAAAAGATTTGAGGCTTTAAGAAATAATGGATTGCAATATAAGAAAAATCAGGAAGTAATAAAGGCAGAGATTAGGATTCTTGGAGAACTACCAAACGATGATATTTATGATTTTGTCTTGCTTACTGTCCGGGAAAACCAGCTGTATGAAGCACTTACTGAATTGAAAAATAATAAAAGTAATACGATTGTTACAATGATAAATTCACTGGACAGTTACAATAAATGGGAAGACATTGTCGGAAAAGGAAGAATATTACCGGCTTTTCCAGGAGCAGGCGGAAGTATAAATGATGATGGTATCCTTGATGCAGCACTTACTCCAAGGTTGATTCAGCCGACAACATTTGCAGAAATATCAGGAAATAAATCCGAAAGAACTAAGCAGTTTTCAGAGCTATTGAGGCATGCTCATATACCATACCAGAAAGTAACGGATATGCATCTATGGCAGCTTTGTCATCTTGCTATGGTGGTACCGATTGCAGATGCGTATTATGAATCAGACGATCCGGAGAAAGTGGAAAAAGAATGGAAAATCATGAGGAAAACAGCAGAAAGGCTGAAAAGAAATTTTAATTTTTTGCGAAAACAAAAGGGTAAACTGTCACCATGGAAAATGAATATTTTTCGCTTTTTGCCATTGTCATTTCTGACGATTATGCTGGCAGTTACATTTGGAAGCAGTTTTGGAGATAAATTTATGTATCAACATGCTATGAAGGCACCAGATGAAATGCGGGAATTGCATAAGCAGTTTTATGCTTATATGAAAAAAATGAAGAAATGCGGATGCAAGGCGAAAAAGGTACATGATTGGAGAAAAAAGCATGAAAAATGAAGAATATAAAAAATTGTCAATTAAAGAGTTTACAAAAGCAGCAGGAAGATATGAAAGTAACCATGCTGGCATTTACGAAATGTGCAAGAAGGATTATCCGGATATTCTGGAAGAATTAGATAAGGAGCCATTTAGAGATTTATTAGATGCAGGCTGTGGGCCTGCTCCGATGATTTCTTTATTAGCAGAAAAATATCCAGACCGGCATTATACAGGACTGGATCTGACTCCGGCAATGATTGAACAGGCAAAAAAGAAAAATATTCCAAATGCAACATTTGTTGTAGGAGACTGTGAGAACTTTCCTTTTGAAAAGGATTCATTTGATGCAATTATTTGTTCTATGAGCTTCCATCATTATCCGGATCCACAGGCATTTTTTGACAGTGTGAAAAGATGTCTTCGCCCAAATGGAAGATTGATACTGAGAGATGTGACCAGTGACAATAAAGTATTGGTATGGCTAATGAATACATTGGAAATGCCGTTGGCAAATATATGCGGACATGGAGATGTCCAAGTGCCAACAAGAGATGTGGTCATAAAATGTTGCAAAAAAGCAGGATTAAAAGTAGAAAAATTTGAAATTCGTAAAGGTATGCGAATGCATTGTGTTGTGAGAAAACCTATGGGAAAGGCGATAGGAAATGAAAGATAAGTATCTTAGGGAAACACGAATGGTTGATTTTTCTAATCCGGCAATTCAAAAACTTATTCAAAATATGAAATGGAAGGAAATGGGTGAATTTGAAAGGATCAAGGCAATCTACAACTATGTAAGAGATGATGTTTTATTTGGATATAATATTGATGACGGAATTTCAGCTTCAAAAGTACTTGCAGATGGTTATGGACAATGTAATACAAAAGGAACTTTATTTATGGCACTTTTACGTGCCTGCAATATTCCGTGCAGAGTACATGGTTTTACGATTGATAAAAGATTGCAGAAAGGGGCTATGACCGGGTTTGTTTACCGTAATGCTCCAAAAAGTATTTTCCATAGCTGGGTAGAAATTAATTTCGAAAATCAGTGGTACGAACTGGAAGCTTTCATTTTGGATAAAACCTACATAAAGAAGTTACAGGAACAAAATTCGGAATGTACAGGTGCATTTTGCGGTTATGGAGTAGCAGTCAAGGATTTCAGAAATCTCATTATTGAGTTTGATAGGAACAATACTTATATTCAGAGCGGGGGAATCAATCAGGATTTTGGTGTTTATGATTGTCCAGATGAACTGTTGAAGGAACATCATCAAGAAATTTCAGCCTTTAAAGCATTTGCTTATAGACATATTGGAAGACACCTCATGAATCGTAATGTCAGGAAGATTAGAGAACGATAGTTTTAAGCTTTTAGAATTAAAATTAAATTTGAGGGTAATATGGCAGACAAAATACAAAATGCTTATGAAACATCAAAAAATATATATGACGATGTTCTTACGCAAAGAAATATTTTCAGCAAACTGTATATTAAGTTATTTTGGAGTGGCACGGATGATAATGATATAGCGCGAAAAGTTTTATCATATGTTCCTGATGACTTTTCAGGAAATCTTCTTGATGTTCCGGTTGGAACTGCTGTATTTACGGAAAACAAATGGAGTTCTCTGAAAAATGCATATATTACTTGTATTGATTACAGCATGGATATGCTTTAACAAGCCAGAAAAAGACTTGGTAGTCATGCGCATATCAAATGTATTCAGGGGAATGTGGGGAACCTGCAAATGGAGAATGAATCTGTTGATACCGTTGTCAGTATGAATGGTTTTCATGCATTTCTTGATAAGCAAAAAGCATTTCATGAAATATGGCGTGTTTTGAAACCAGGCGGCGATTTCATTGCCTGTTGTTATATCAGGGGAAAATCGAAACGGACAGATTGGCTGGTGAAAAATATTCTTGCAAAGAAAGGGTGGTTTTCTCCACCGTTTCAGACGGAGAAAGAGCTGAGAGATATCCTTCAAAAGCTATATAAAGAAACGGATATCCATGTTGACGGTTCCATAGTATATTTCCGTTGTGTGAAGTAATGCAATGATGCTGGATTTATAATAAAGTTTCAGATAATAAGTCTGGAACTTTATTTTTGTCTAAATGGATTATTGCCGTCCGTTCAGGTCTGGATAATGCTCGATTCTCATGTTAAGATAACAGAAAAGGTTAGATAAAACTAACACAAAGAAATACCACTATGTGAAAGGAGAAGAAAATAGACGCAATCAGACGAAAAATTGTTTTTCATGGAAATGCTGAAAATCCTTGTAAACAAAGGGTTCTTGATATATGATGAAACAAGTCGAAGCTCGTTGTTGCTTTATGTGGTGGAAAGCGGTGGATCAAAAATCCTGGTATAAATAATATAAGAAGAAACGGTAAAGCAGAGAATGTTCCTGGCAGGCTTATGCTTGCCGTTTTTTTATTTCTGTCGTTCCCATACCTGGCCGATCGGGAAGGACGGAGTGGATTCTGCAAGAAAGTCTTCCAGTGCATTTTCGAAGAATTCCACGGCACGTTTGCTGGTGGACTTTGGATATTTATGCTTGATCTTATAGCAGACACGGTTTGGCGGTGTGTTTTTCAGTTCACTGATAAAAAGAGGCCGGTAATGGGAAAGCTCCAGGATCACAGACTGTGGTGCGACCATCCAGTTTCCCGGTTTTTTCCAGAGACGGTCCAAAAGTGTGATGGTATCTGCCGCAATGTGAGGTCTGGAAGCGGAGGAAAGCCAGCGGTCATGCCAGATCTGATAATTGTCATCCCAGCTTAAAAACAGCTCCAGGGATGGATCCAGCTCATCGGTATGTATTGTCGGAGCCGGAATCACTGGCTGATCCGATTGTATCAGATAAAGCTTTTCTTCGAAGATTTTCTCTGTTATGATATTCTTGTAATGCAATTTGTGGTAGACAAATCCGATATCAATGCTGTGTTCTCCAAGAAGACCGTAGAGCTCTGAAGAGTGATGGGACTCGATGTTCAGGTCCAGCTTGGTCTGCTCATTTAAGATCCTGTCATACAGTGGTGCGAAAACAGCTACGTTCAGGCTGTCTGTACAGCCGATGGTAAGCAGCAGGGAATCCTGATTGCGCTGCAGCTCCATAGTTTCCTTCCAGAGAGACATCCAGCGTTCCGCAAGGATGATAAAATCCGTTCCCTTGGCAGTCAGTTCCACCTGCTTGTGGCCTTTCTGACGGATCACAAGGGGAAAACCCAGTTCGTTCTCCAGAGATGTGAGCCGGTGGCTGACAGTAGGCTGGGAAAGAAAAAGAAGATCCGCTGTACGGGTGATGCTCTTGGTATTTACAATGGTGAGAAAGGTTTCGATTTCAGCAAGATTCATATGAACAGCTCCTTTTCTTTGGTGTTGTCTATAGGGTGGTTTAAGCTTTGATAATATAAAAATTATTTATATTATACAGAGAAATTATTCGTTATTCAATAGTAAGCTTGTATGATATGATAAATACAATTAAAAAAGAAAATCAAAAGAAGAGAGGTTTTCATATGGTATTAGGATGTAGAATCAGATGAAACTTTGAAAGACCGTCAAAAGAATTAGTAGAAGCCTTCCGTGGAATTCCAGTTGCAAATATTGATGATAACTGTGGAAGGATCGCTGCCGTAGATTCCAGCATTTTCCCGCTGAACCCGAAGGCAAGACTTCTGGGAACTGCATTTACAGTAAATGCACCGGCAGGAGATAACCTTCTGTTCCATAAAGCACTGGATATGGCTCAGCCGGGAAATGTTATCGTTCTTGCAAACAAAGGAAGCCTGAGCAGAGCACTTTGCGGTGAGATCATGAGCAACTACGCAAAATCCAGAGGAATCGCAGGAATCATCATCGACGGCTGTGTTCGTGACAGCTATACATTAAGTCAGATGGATTTCCCTGTATATGCAAAAGGTATCACACCAAACGGACCATACAAAAACGGCCCGGGAGAGATGAACTTCCCGGTATCCTTCGCAGGAATCGTTATCAATCCTGGTGATATCATTGTAGGAGACTCAGACGGACTTCTGGCGATCAGACCGGATGAGCATACAGCAGAGCGGTACTCAGATCGTTGGCCAGTATGCTCTTGGTCTTCTTCTTGAGATCTGCTCTCACTATGGCCATCATGATGAGACTGTTAAGGCCGGTAAATGGGAGAATAATGATGACTGGTGCTACTGGGATTATCCGATGATCGAGCTTTACGGAAAGACTGCCGGTATCATTGGCCTTGGAAGGATCGGTCAGGCTACTGCTAAGCTGCTTAACGCTCTGGATATGAAGGTTCTTGCTTATGATGCTTATCAGAGTGAGGCTGGTGCCAAGCTTGCGGAGTATGTTTCTCTTGATGAGCTGTTTGCACAGTCTGATGTGATCTTCCTTCACTGCCCGCTTTTCCCGGAGACAAAGGGTATGATCAATAAAGAGAATATTGCGAAGATGAAGGATGGAGTTATCCTTATCAACAACAGCCGTGGTCAGCTTGTTGTTGAGCAGGATCTGGCAGATGCTCTGAATAGTGGGAAGGTTTATGCTGCTGGTCTTGATGTTGTTTCTACTGAGCCGATCAAGGGGGATAATCCGCTTCTCAAGGCTAAAAACTGCATCATCACTCCGCATATCTCCTGGGCTGCTCAGGCTTCCAGACAGAGGATCATGGATATTACGGTTGATAATATCAAGGCTTTTCTGGATGGTAATACGGTTAACAGAGTTAACAAATAGATTTTTTTCGGTGTTTCGATTTCCTATGTATGATGTGTGAGGAAAGGACGGCTGTCTCGCTTTTGGGGGTGGCCGTCTTTTTCTTTGTGTGGTGGATTGAATGAACCGTACGCCGGGGATGTGGCAGCGGTACGGGCAGGGCTCCGTCGGCGGATACTGCTAAGACTTCGGAAATCAGCTAAAAACATTGAGACAGGGGCAGAACTCGCCTCTGGCTCAGACAGCAGCCCCTGTCTCAATAACGCCGCTCCCTGCAGCCTAAGCAGTATCACGCCTCCTCCGCAGCAGCCCATATCGTTGCCACATTCCCGGCTGAAAATTCAACCACAGAGAGCAGAGAATAGAAGCGAATGTATATCCTGCCCAGTGCCAAAAAAACACAATATATAAAAATAAATCGGCACAGCGTTCCACGTCCAACACCGAAGAATACAGGAACCAGATCGGCACAGTGTTCCGCATCCAATACCGAAGCATACAGAAAACGGCCTCAAAACAATCCATAACCAATAAAGCAGCCGGCCGTATCCCCAAAAAAATAAATCGGCACAGCACCCCGCATCCAACACCGAAGCATACAGAAACCAGATCGGCACAGTGTCCCATAATCAACACCGAAGCATACAGGAACCAGATCGGTACAGCGTCCCACATCCAATATCCAAGCATACAGACACAAGTCAGCACCCTCCCCTCATCCACAACCAAGAACTCCTTAAAAAAAGCCCGAGGGGTGTGCAGAGGGGCGCGGTTTTGCGGCCCCTTTGCGGTTTTCTTTTTGCACAAAAAAAATAGCTCCTACATCGCAAAGATGTAAGAGCTAAATTCGCTGGATGGAGAAGGATTCGAACCTTCGAAGGCGGTGCCAACAGATTTACAGTCTGCCCCCTTTGGCCACTCGGGAATCCATCCGTGAACAACAAATATATTATATATAACATTTGATAAAATTGCAAGCTTTTTCTCAAAAAAATAATAATTCCCACAGCATCAGCATTTTTGGTAAAATACTGGACTTACCAAAGGAAATCTGCTATTATGAGTACGGTTGGATATAAAGGACACGGTTTTTCCGTATCCTAATACAGGTTAGGAGGATTTTATCATGTTAGTAAACGCAACAGAAATGCTGAAAAAAGCAAAAGCAGGCCATTATGCAGTTGGTCAGTTCAACATCAACAACCTTGAGTGGACAAAAGCTATCCTTCAGACAGCTCAGGAGCTCAACTCTCCTGTAATCCTTGGTGTTTCCGAGGGTGCCGGTAAATACATGACAGGTTATAAGACTGTTGTAGGTATGGTTAACGGTATGATGGAAGAGCTGAACATCACTGTTCCGGTTGCTCTTCATCTTGACCACGGCAGCTATGATGGATGCCTGAAATGTGTTGAGGCTGGTTTCTCTTCCATTATGTTCGACGGATCTCATTATCCGATCGATGAGAACGTAGCTAAGACTAAAGAGCTGGTTAAGATCGTTGCTGAGCACAACATGTCTCTTGAGGCAGAGGTTGGTTCCATCGGTGGCGAGGAAGATGGTGTTGTTGGTATGGGCGAGTGCGCTGATCCTGAGGAGTGCAAGAGAGTTGCAGATCTTGGAATCAACTTCCTTGCAGCTGGTATCGGTAACATTCACGGAAAATATCCGGCTAACTGGCAGGGCTTAAGCTTTGAGACTCTGGATGCTATTCAGAAACTGACAGGAGATATGCCGCTTGTTCTTCACGGTGGTACAGGTATCCCGGCAGACATGATCAAGAAAGCAATCAGCCTTGGCGTTTCCAAGATCAATGTAAATACAGAGTGCCAGCTTGCATTTGCTGAAGCTACACGTAAATACATTGAAGAGGGTAAAGATCAGCAGGGTAAAGGATATGACCCACGTAAGCTTCTTGCACCTGGAGCAGAAGCAATCAAAGCTACTGTTAAAGAGAAAATGGAGCTTTTCGGATCTGTCAATAAAGCATGATGAATCGAAAATAATATATGAAAGAAGCCGGAATGGGAGCAAGCCTGTTCCGGCTTCTTTTTTCATGATAAAATATCAATATTTTTACTATATAAAAAAATCAACATGTTTCTTGATTTTTTTATATAGTGAAAATGACCTCTTCGATTTACAATAATATCAAGTTAATCGAGAAGCTGATTTGAAGCTTATCGGTCAGGAATATGCGAAATGGACGTTTTAAGCATATCCGCGAAACAAATTGAATATCATATAAGGTAAAGGAGAGGTACGATTATGAGAATGAAAAAAGCAACAGCATTTGGTCTTGCAGCTTTAATGGCAGCTACCATGATCCCGGCAGTTCCGGCTATGGCAAAAGGGGATGACAGTGAAGGTTCTGTTTACTATCTGAATTTTAAACCGGAGCAGGCAGATCAGTGGTCAGACCTAGCAAAGAAATACACCGATGAGACTGGTGTACCGGTTACGGTTGTTACAGCTGCTTCCGGAACTTATGAGTCTACTCTGAAATCAGAGATGGCCAAGGATGAGGTTCCGACACTGTTCCAGGTTAACGGACCGGTTGGACTTGCATCCTGGAAGGATTATTGCTATGACCTGAAAGACAGCGATGTTTACAAAAATGTGGAGAGTGACGATTTCGTACTGAAGGATGACAGCGGTGCAGTTGACGGTATCGCCTATGTAATTGAAACATATGGACTTATTTACAACAAAGCGCTTCTTAAGAAATACTGTGAGATGGATGGCGCTGTGATCAAGTCTGCAGATGAGATCAACAATTTTGAGACATTAAAGAAGGTTGCAGATGATATCCAGGCTAAGAAAGATGACCTTGGAGTTGACGGTGCATTTACTTCCGCAGGCTTTGATTCTTCCAGTGACTGGCGCTTCAAGACACACCTTGCAAACCTTCCAATCTATTATGAGTACAAAGAAGACGGAATCACATCCACAGATGCGATCAAAGGAACCTATCTTGACAACTTCAAGAACCTGTTTGACCTTTATATCACAGATTCTACCTGTGAGCCAAGCCTTCTTTCCAGCAAGACTATCGATGATGCAAATGCTGAATTTGGTCTTGGAGAGGCTGTGTTCTATCAGAATGGAACCTGGGCTTATGATAACATCAAAGATAACGAAGTAGCAGATGAGGATATGGGAATGCTTCCAATCTACATTGGTGTTGATGGTGAAGAGGACCAGGGACTTTGCACAGGCAGTGAGAACTACTGGTGCGTAAACAAAAAAGCAGATGAGAAGGATATCCAGGCAACTCTTGATTTCCTCAGCTGGGTTATCACAAGTGATGAAGGAAGAGAATCTATAAGCCAGGAAATGGGATTTACAACACCATTCAAGACCTTTGATGAGAATTATGAGTCTGCAAATCCGCTTGTAAAAGCAGCCGACGAATATGTAAAAGCTGGTAAAACTCCGGTTTCATGGAACTTTACAACCATGCCTTCTGAAGAGTGGAAAAACCAGGTCGGCAGTGCAATGCTTGAGTATGCACAGGGTACCGGCGAGTGGGATGCTGTGAAAACTGCATTTGTTGACGGATGGGCAAAAGAGTACAAAGCAGCAAATGAAGGTTGATAAGGTATAACTGAAACGTGATCACGAAGGGGTGGGCGGTTTCCGCCTGCCTCTTTCAATGAAGAGAGGATGCGTAAAGTAGGGAAGGATGCATCCTCAGGAGAAAGGAAGAGAAAACATGCAGAATAAGATGATGAAAAAGTATTTTCCGGTTTTTGTCCTGCCTACCCTGCTGGCATTTACCATTGGATTTATCGTTCCCTTTATCATGGGCGTATATCTTTCCTTCTGTAAATTTACCACAGTAACGGATGCAAAATTCGTGGGATTACAGAACTATGTGAAGATTTTTACTGAGGATGGAACCTTTGGACATGCATTATGGTACACCACCGCATTTACGGTTGTATCAGTAGTTCTGATCAATGTGATCGGTTTTGCAGTTGCGTTGCTTCTGACCAAGAAGATCAAAGGAACCAATATATTCCGTACTGTATTTTTTATGCCAAACCTGATCGGTGGAATCATCCTTGGTTATGTATGGCAGCTTCTGTTAAACGGTCTGCTTCTTCAGATCAATAAAACACTTACATATTCTTCTGTTTACGGATTCTGGGGTCTTGTGATCCTGATGTGCTGGCAGCAGATCGGATATATGATGATCATTTACATTGCAGGTATCCAGAATATCCCGGGTGAACTGATCGAGGCTGCACAGATCGATGGTGCGAACAAAGGACAGCTTCTGAAGCATGTGATCATTCCTATGGTCATGCCGTCCATCACCATCTGTACTTTCCTGACACTTACCAACTCCTTCAAGCTTTTTGACCAGAACCTTGCTCTTACAAATGGTGAGCCTTCCAATATGTCAGAAATGCTTGCACTGAATATTTACAATACCTTCTATGGACGTACCGGATGGGAAGGTGTAGGACAGGCGAAGGCCGTGATCTTCTTTATCCTGGTTGGAGCAATTGCCATGATCCAGAATCGTCTCACAAGAAGTAAGGAGGTACAGCAGTAATGAATAAAAAAGTAAAATTCAGCGGTCTGTGGACTGCGATCCTGAGTGTGGTATCTGTTGCTTATATTTTCCCGATCCTTCTGGTTTTGATCAATTCTTTTAAGAAAAAAGCATACATCAGTCGTTATCCCTTTGCGATCCCAACGGATAAAATGTTCGTAGGTCTGGAAAACTATGTAAATGGTCTGGCAAAAACCGGATTTTTCCAGGCATTTGGATGGACATTATTTATCACAGTATTTTCTGTTGCGGTAATTCTGCTCTGTACCTCCATGTGTGCCTGGTACATCAACCGTGTTACCAACACCCTGACAAAAACCATGTACATGCTGTGTCTGTTTTCCATGGTCGTACCATTCCAGATGGTAATGTTTACTCTTTCCAAGATCGCAAACATCCTGAAGTTGAATACTCCGTGGGGACTGATCATCATTTATCTTGGATATGGAGCAGGACTTGCGGTATTTATGTTCAGCGGTTTTGTAAAATCCATTCCGATCGAGATCGAAGAAGCTGCCATGATCGATGGCTGTACCCCGATCCAGACATTTTTTAAAGTGGTTCTTCCGGTTATGAAACCGACCTGTGTAACTGTAGCGATTCTGGAAACCATGTGGATCTGGAATGATTATCTTCTTCCATATCTGGTACTTGATATCAAGAAATATAAAACCATTTCCATTGCCATCCAGTATCTGAAGGGCGGTTACGGAACCATTGATATGGGAGCGATGATGGGCGTTCTTGTCCTTTCCATCATTCCAATCATTGCCTTCTATCTTGCATGCCAGAAATATATCATTGAAGGTGTGGTTGCAGGAGCTGTTAAAGGCTGACAAATTAGTTGAATAATGTTAAAATGAAAGAAAAACGGCCTGATCTGCGTGCTTTTACGTGGATCAGGCCATATTTGGCGAGGTGAGGAATGTACAGAGTTTTGGTGGTAGATGATGAAAAACTGGAACGTGACGGAATCCGATTTCTTCTGTCTATGGAGGAGGGAGAGTGGGAGATTTATGAGGCGGCTAATGGCAAGCTGGCATTAAATGAGCTGAGAAAGCATCCGGTGGATCTGATGCTGACAGATATCAAAATGCCTCATATGGATGGTCTGGAGCTTTCAAAAAAAGCAAGAGAGGAATATCCGGATCTGGAAATTATCATTTTCAGCGGTTATGGAGATTTTGCTTTTGCTCAGGAGGCGATCCGCTATGGTGTGACGGATTATGTACTGAAACCGGTGGATCCGGACCGCTTTCATGACACCATACAGAAGATCCAGAAGGAGATCGCATCCCGGAAAAATAAAGAGCAGCAGTCCATAAAAGAAAAGAGCTTTCTTCAGCAGTATTTTCTGCTGGGCTACATTTATTCCGGAGATCAGGAGCGTCTGAAGGAAGCGGAAGGAATTGTGGATTTTTCTGTCTGGGAGCAGTGGCACTGTGCAATTCTTATTGAATCGGATGAAGCTTTTTTTGATTCTGCCAGTGATGAGGTTCCCCTTGAGATCCGGGAAGAGCTTCGCCGTTCTTTCTTCTATTTGAATCTTAATGGCCGTCAGTCTTTGCTTCTTTTTAAGGATGTGTACTGTGATTATGTCCTTGTGGCAAAAAATGTCTATAATCTTCTGAAGCGCCTTCATCCTGTTCGCTTTCATCTGGCTGTAAGCCGGCGTTTTGACGGATATCAGGAATTGCCGGAAATCATGGAACAGCTGGAGCAGCAGATGGAAGAAAAATTTTATCATCCGGATATCCATGTCTACACCAGCGAGGAGGACGAGGAAAAAAATACCGGAGAAGAGGAGCAGGATTCCAGGCTTATGGAAAAAATCTCAGAAGATATTTCCAGAAAGGATGTGAAGCAGCTGTGGAGCCATTTCCGCAGCCTGGCATCCAAATATCAGTCCAATACCCAGTTTTCGGCCATGTATGTGAAATTTGTTTTTTCCAATGTGATAAGGGAGCTGTTTCAGGAGAATCGTTTTGCCGGAGAGCACAGGCTGGATCTGGAGGTGGATCATCTGTATGGCTGTTCTACCATTCAGGAGATCATTGAGGTTACAGAAAAAAATATCCGCCAGTACGAGGAGTTCCTGGACCGTTCCATGAGCGAATCCAGAGATGAGGTGGCAGCAGTCAAAAATTATATTTACAATCACTATGCGGAAGATCTGAATCTGGAAACACTGGCAGAAAAGGTATATCTTTCTTCCGGCTATCTCAGCTTTATTTTCAAGAAGGAGACGGGGATGAACCTGAATCGTTTTATCCGTGTGTTCCGCATGGAAAAGGCCAAGGAGCTTCTACGAACCACCAACATGAAAGTAGCCATGGTCAGCGAGCAGGTAGGATTTGCCAATTCTTCGTATTTCTGCCGGAGCTTCCGGGAATATTACGGAAGCAGCCCGGAGTCCTATCGGAAAGGAAACAATGAGGATGAAGAGTCTTCTGAAGAAGTATAATGATATGAAATACCGGTACAAGCTGACAAATCTTCTTGTGGTGGTATCCCTGGTGCCGATGACTGTGTTGGCACTGTATAGTCACAGTCGTATGAGTAGTCTTGTACGGAAAAATGAGATGGAGGATATGTACTCCATTTTGGAGCAGACCAGAGAAAACATTGACGGGCAGATCGAAATTTATGCCAGCCTTTTGAATTATCTTACCTATTCTCCTGAAATCCAGGAGGTGATCTTCAACAAAGATATGGATCGTTATACTGCATATGAACAGTATACGGAAGTTGTGGATCCGCTATTGACGGTGCCGAAATCCTACCACGAAGCAATTCTGGGGATACATCTTTTTGCAGAAAGCATTCCCGTGCGCCATGAATATACCTTGGCGCCGCTTTCAGAGGTTGATGGGGAATGGTGGAGTGATAAATTAAATAATACCGTGACGGTTCAGTGGATCGTGGACCGGGATAATCGTCAGATCGCGGCAGTCAGGGAAATATATGATGGTAAGATCAGGGAGGCTGTGCTCTGTATTTCGTTGGATTACGGAAAAGTATTCCAGCCTCTGGCTAATATTATTGAACGGAATTCCGGAGGCTTTGTGGTGGATGATCAGCAAAATATCGTCTATCATGGAGAAAATCTGGCGGCCAGTGATATTTCAGCACAGAAAGAAACCGCAAAAAAGCTGGATCGTCTGAGGGAAGAATATACCTATGTCAGCAGCAGCGGACATGAAACAAGATGGACCTATTATTTTTACAAACCTCCGGCTGTGATCGAGAGCTCGGTTTCAAAAGTATTGATCAGTGAGATCCCACTGATCGGCTTCTGTGTTGTGATCATCATTGTGCTTGGAATGACGTTTTCCAAGCTGTTTACCAGAAAGATTGAACAGCTTACCAGAAATATGGAACAGGTGAACCAGGGAAGCCGTGAAGTTACGGTTTACAGTGATTCCGGAGATGAGGTAGGGCAGCTGGTGAGAAGCTTTCACCATATGATGGATGAAATTAATCGACTGATCGAAGAAGTGTATGAAAATAAGATCGCTCTGAAGGAATTTGAACTGAAAGCGCTGACTGCCCAGATCAATCCTCATTTTCTTTATAATTCTCTTTCTATTATAAACTGGATGGCGATTAAGAGCCGTCAGAAGGAGATCAGCCGTGTGACACTGGCATTATCTACATTTTACCGGACAGCGCTCAGTAAGGGAGCAGATATGGTGACTGTGGAAACCTGTATTCGGAATATCGAAGCTTATCTGGAAATCCAGCTGATCATGCATGACAATGATTTTAAAGTGGAGTGGAATATCGATCCGTCTGTGCAGCAGGAGTTGGTTCCGAAGCTTGCCCTGCAGCCCATCGTTGAGAATGCTCTGGAGCATGGCCTGGATGTGAAGGAGGAAGGGGAAAAGCTTCTGAAACTTTATTTCTTTGAAGAGAATGGAGATGTAGTGATCCGGGTTGAAGATAACGGAATAGGGATGGAACAGGAGCAGGCAGAAAAGCTGCTCACATATCAGGCAAAAGGCTATGGCCTTAAAAATGTCAATGACCGTATGTGTATTTTATATGGAGAGAAATATGCCATCCGAATCCTGAGCAAGGTAGGTGAGGGGACAAGCGTTGATATGAGGATCCCGAAAGAGGTAAAAAAAGATGAGACTTAGTCTGGGAAAAACAGTGGTATTTCTGAGTACGATACTGAACCTGGCACTTTTGACGGGGTGTTCTTTAGGAACTGCAGAAATGGAAAAAACAGATATAGATGTTCTGTCCGAAAAGAGCAGTAAGAGCTGGGAACAGGCAGAAACCACGCCTCTGGGGAAATATCCGGAGCTTGTAACTTATACTCTGGGACAGATGAAAGGGGCTAATAATTCTAATCTTCCGGACGGGCAGAATTATGAGGACAATGCATATACCCGGTATCTGAAAAAAACACTGAATATTCAGAATAAGAATGTTTTTATGGAGAGTGAGGAGCGGTATGACGAAGCCCTGAACATCCTGGTCAAAGATCGGAATCTTCCGGATATTTTTCTGGTGTCGGACAGGGAAACTCTGGAAGAACTGGTTGAAAATGATCTTATCGAGGATCTGACGGAAGTATACAAAAGCTGCGCTTCCGATAAAATAAAGGAAATGTATGAGAGCTATGGAGAGGAACTTTTGGCATCCGGGACTTTTGACGGAAAACTGTATGCACTTCCGGAGACTGCCATTGATGATGGGCCGCAGCTTTTATGGCTGAGACGTGACTGGATGGAGCAGCTGGGACTGAAAGAACCGAAGACACTGGAAGAGGCTTTTTCAGTGATCCGTGCGTTTCAGGAAAACCGGATGGGTGCAGAGGATGGTGAAGATCCTGTGGGACTTGTCTGTGATCCGGGACTTGTGGGCACGGTCAGCACCAGCTATTCGGTGGACTCTGTGTTTGAAAAGTTCGGGGCATATCCGCAGCAGTGGATTGAAAATGCAGATGGAGAAATTGTCTATGGATCGCTGACGGAGGAGACAAAGGAGGCTCTGGGGTATCTCAGAGAGCTTTACAGGCAGGGAATACTGGATTCGGATTTTGCTTTACGTGCACAGAATAATATCCGTGATCTTGTGGTGAATGGAAAATGCGGAGCGTTTTTCGGGCTCTGGTGGACTCCGAATAATCCTCTTATGGATGAGTATCGGAAGAATAAAGAGGCAGACTGGGAACCGTATTATCTGACTGCGGATGTAAAGCGGACTGTGGAGGTATACTCTACGTTTCGAGATAATAAATATGTAGTTGTGCGTAAAGGGTATGAGCATCCGGAGATCGCAATGAAGATTTTGAGTGTGTTGTTTGACCATTCCAGATATGAGGCAGAGGATGCGGATGAGATGAACACTTATTTTGCCTTGAATGTGGATCCTACGGCGCGTCCGCTAATGATCAATGTGGATTATAATGAGGCTACTTATATAGTGACAAAGCATATCCGTGAGGTTCTTTACAGTCCGGGCGATGAGAAGACCAGGGAGGATCTCAGTGCCATTGAGGCGTCTTATTTTGATGCGTGTAAGGAGTATCTTGAGGCGGAGGTGCCTTCGGTAGAGGCCTGGGCGGCGTATAAGTCCAGGATTTCGGCGGTGGGGCTTCTGGTGGATGCGAATTACCGTGCTCCGGAGAAGAAGTATCTGGGGGATGGTGACGGGGAGATTCCTCAGACTTTGCGTTTGCTGGAGAAGAACGCATTTATCCAGATCATTATGGGGAGGATGCCTGTGAGCTCTTTTGACTCTTTTGTGGAAGATTGGTATCGTAAGGGTGGAGACATTCTTACGGAGCGGGTTCGGGAAGGGCTTGTGGACTCGTGAGGCGGATGTATAGAGGGACGCCAGAGGAAGGAGGCATTGGTCCGGGGTGGATGTTGTTGGGATTTTGTGAGGCGGATGTATAGAGGGATGCCAGAGGAAGGAGGCATTGGTCCGGGAGTGGATGCAGTCGGGGATGTTTTTGAGGTTTTGAGAGGTGGATGTGGTTGAGGGACGCCAGAGGAAGGAGGCATCGCTCCGGGAGTGGATGCAGTCGGGGATGTTTTTGAGATTTTGAGAGGTGGATGTGGTTGAGGGACGCCAGAGAAAGGTGGCATCGCTCCGGGCAGGGACTCCGTCGGGGGATACTACTAGGGCTCCGTGAGACGGCTAAAAGCATTGCGGCAGGGCCAGAACTCGCCTTCGGCTCAGACAGCAGACCCTGCCGCAATAACGCCGTCTCCCGCAGCCCAAGTAGTAATCACCCCTCCTCCGCAGCAGCTCGGCCCGATGCCACCTTCCTCTGGCTGACGCTTCCAATCGACAGGAAAAAACATGCGGGGGATGGAAGCGGACTGGGCGGCCTGTCCTGAAATGTCAGACTGGTACAGAATATTCCTATAAGTATCGAATAATATAGAAACGGGATCGGCACAGCGTATCACCATAAATATCGAAGAATACAGGGACCAGATCGGTCCAGCGTACCACTATAAGTACCGAAGAATCCCAGAACCAGATCGCAGATCGTCACAGCGTACCACCATAAGTACCGAAGAATCCCAGAACCAGATTGCAGATCGGCATAGCGTATCGCCATAAATATCGAAGAATCCAGGAACCAGATCGGCACAACGTTCCACATCCAATATCGAAGCATACAGACAAAAGTCAACAACGCAGTACATACAACAACGCAGAACTCCTTCCGTGCCCAACGGGGTGGGAGCGCGAGGGAGGGCGTTCGGGCTGCGGAACTCTGAGATCGCCTTCCCTCGCACTTACCGCATTGAAAATGCGACCGGCATAGCGCCATCCAGCGAAGAGACTTATTATTAAAAAACAACACGATAAACAACACAATAAAAAACAATAAAGATAATCCTAAAATTACAAATAAGAATAAAAAATTGTCCTATAAAAATAAACTTCCAGGAAAATCTAAAAAAATTGAAATTTATGGTTGACAAGCATAACTCCCAGTGGTATTATAACTGAGCTGTCGCAAATAATTGCTTTCAAAAAACAAACAATTAAAAAGAATTTCAGAAAAATGAAATTCATAGTTGACAAAAGACAGAAGATATGATAAAGTATCCAAGTCGTCAACGAAACGACAACAAAATCTTAACTCAAAAATGTTTGAAAAAAACT
>NZ_JBQHWA010000045.1:0-18002 GCF_052064225.1 Blautia massiliensis (ex Liu et al. 2021)
TATTATATTATTTCAATGTGCAGATATGCACAATCCTGCGCTTTCATCTCGGTAATTGAATTGCCGAGGATTCCCGCTTATTGTCCTAAAATCGTTTTATTATCTAAAGTAACTGTGCTCATATGTATTCCTCCGTTATTTAATTTGCTTCAAAATCCGAACCAAGTTTCTTGGCATAATTGATTTAACTCTATCTTTTAGTTGCAGTCCAACATTCAAATTATCAATGAAATCACCGCAATTAATATCCCTATAAAATGTATCGCGTTCTAATGGACGTTTTGTTGGGTGCACCAGATTTCCTTGTTTTACCATTGCTTCCTCTAAAGTTGCATTAATAACCCAAGCTTCATCCTTTATACTATCAAATAGTCTTCTCCCTTTCTCTGTGTTTACAAAAACACTAGAAACACCTTTTTCTGAATAAAAATCCGGATGACTTTTACCTATTCCCCAAAAATCCCCAATTGTCAAATCTCCTACTCGGTGGATATTAGCATACTCACACTGATAACAACTCTCTCGATAACAGTCACCTTTCATAAAATGTTTTCCGTAACGATCAAGCGAGAGTGTCTTTGTCTTTGTCTTTGTCTTTGTCTTTGTCTTTAGAAGATACTGTGTTCCCCAGCCTCGTTTATCCTTTGAGCGAAAATTATAATATATGATTTTTCCATCTGTCTGTTTATTTTGAAACTCCAAATATTTTTTGAAGAATTTGGGTGACGGTACGCCATGACAAATCAAATCAATGGTATAAAGATTTTCATAGCGTGCTTCCCATCGGCCATCTTTTCTTTTTCTGATATTTTCCCCTTTTCTAGGCATAATCGTAGTCTCCTTTTCGCACTATTATAGCAAAAGTCTGACCATTTTTGTGACCACTAATAAGCGAAAAAAAGGAAAATTTGTCGTATATAAAAAAAATCAACCGAAAAAACCTGCATTTTTGGTCGAAAGTGGTGCATTTTTCGTGCCTTGACAGTGTGCAATGCTATCATTGATTAGGATTCAAAAATTATGCAATTTGAGAGAAAATCACCTGTCGCTTATGGAAATGATAAGCGACTTTTTTACCCTCAAAAAAACAACACGGCAGACATCCCTCCGGGGCTGTCTGCCGTATTTTATATCGCTTTTATATTTTTATGTAATTAAGCTTTCTGTTCCTTAAGCCTCATATCCATTAGGGTTCTGGCTCTGCCATCTCCAGGAGTCTGCACACATCTCGCGGATTCCGTTCTCTGCCTTCCAGCCAAGCTCTTTCTCAGCTTTGGTTGCATCGGAGTAGCAGGTTGCGATGTCGCCTGGGCGGCGTGGTTTGATCACATATGGGATCTTGACGCCGGTAGCTGCCTCAAAGTTCTTAACGATATCAAGAACACTGTAGCCTTTTCCGGTTCCAAGGTTGTAGATGCTTAATCCGGAATTGTCTTCCAGCTTCTTAAGGGCTTTTACATGGCCCTTGGCAAGGTCTACTACGTGGATGTAGTCACGGACACCTGTTCCATCCGGTGTATCGTAATCGTTTCCGAATACGCCAAGCTCTTTCAGCTTGCCTACTGCTACCTGTGTGATATATGGCATCAGGTTGTTCGGGATACCATTTGGATTCTCACCGATGGTTCCGCTCTTATGAGCACCGATCGGGTTGAAGTAACGAAGAAGAACTACGTTCCACTCCGGGTCTGCCTTCTGGATGTCTGTAAGGATCTGCTCCAGCATGGATTTGGTCCAGCCATATGGGTTGGTACACTGTCCCTTCGGGCACTCCTCGGTGATCGGGATCATTGCCGGATCTCCGTATACGGTTGCTGAGGAAGAGAAAATAATATTTTTAACATTATGTTTTCTCATCACGTCTACAAGAGTAAGGGTTCCTGCGATATTGTTCTCATAATACTCCCACGGCTTGGCAACAGATTCACCAACTGCTTTCAGTCCTGCAAAATGAATACAGGAGTCGATCTCTTCTTTGTCAAAAACTTCATTTAATGCTTCGCGGTCCAGGATATCTGCTTTATAGAATTTCACCGGTTTGCCTGTGATCTTGGATACTCTGTCCAGAGCCTTCTCACTGGAATTGCATAAATTGTCAACTACTACAACATCATATCCTGCGCTCTGCAGCTCTACAACGGTATGACTTCCAATGTATCCTGCTCCACCTGTTACTAAAATTGCCATAGTTTTTCTCCTCCTCTATTGGATCTAACTGTTCCTGTTTATTTTAGCACTGTTCCTTTGTTTCCACAATAGCAGAAAACCAGGTTTACTACCTAATCCCAGAGTTCCTGCGGATAAAGTCCCTGATCCTTCAGATTCTGGATCGCGGCTACCACTACCGGTTTGTCCTCTTTATAGGTCACTCCGTACCACTTATCCTGTGTGGTAAGGACCCTGACTGCTGCCTTTTTTTCCTGAAGGAGCTCGTCAACTACAAACGGAAGGAAATATTCGCATTTCAGAGGATTTTCCGGAATGCTCTTTTCGAGGAATACCGGGAAGCGTTTTACCAGCTCTTTCATAAATCCGCCGGTGAATCCCCACATGTTCATGGACACCGGAGTCTCTCCCAGGAGACTTGTCCAGGTTTTTCCATCGTCCTCTGTGTAGGCTGCTCCGCCGTCACGTTTCTCAATGTGTGTTCGCTCATTGATATCTGCAAGATATCCATTTTCATCTGTCTCACAGACACCTCTGGAAACGTAGCCGTTGTCTGTCAGGGTATTCTCAAGGCGGTAGCCTACCATCATATACTGGGCAGGTACGGTGTCCTCCTGAGCCTGGATCAGGAAATCATACGCCATCTTAAAGGCATGGGTTCCATAATAATCATCTGCATTGATCACCACAAACGGTCCGTCGATCTCTCCGGCACAGCTTAATACCGCATGTCCGGTTCCCCATGGCTTCACACGGCCTTCCGGAACCTGGAAGCCTTCCGGGATGTTGTTAAGATCCTGATGCACATAAACGATCTCCACCTTGTCACTTAAGCGGTCGCCGATGGCATCGCGGAAATCCTGTTCATTCTCTTTTTTTATGATGAATATCACTTTCTTAAAGCCTGCACGTACGGCATCATAAATGGAAAAATCCATGATGATATGACCTTCCTGATCTACAGGATCGATCTGTTTCAGTCCGCCGTAGCGGCTTCCCATTCCTGCTGCCATTACTACCAGAACCGGCTCTTTCATAATTTTGTTCCTCCTGATTTTTAGAAATACAGGGATTTTTTCCCATACATAGTTTAAGCCGGTCAGATTCTCATCCGACCGGCCTTTGAACCTTTTTTTATTATACTACACTTCACCGGAAAATCCTACTGATTATTTTCAGTTTATTTTCGGTCAGAAGTATTCTCCGGGAAAACGATCTCCATCCTGGTTCCAACTCCCTGTTCACTTTCCACGTTGATCTGTGCATGATGAAGCGTTGCTCCATGCTTCACAATGGAAAGCCCCAGACCTGTTCCGCCGGTCTGTCTGGAATGGCTTTTGTCTACCCGGTAAAAGCGCTCAAAGATCCTTCCCTGTTCACTTTTCGGGATTCCGATCCCGTCATCTGCCACACAGTAGAACGGATGCCCTTTCCGGTTGCCTACCATGATCCGCACATGACCATTCTGTTCTGTATAGCGAACTGCATTGTCTGCAATATTAAAAAGCATCTCATAGAGTACATGGCGGACACCCTTGATCTTCTCTGCACTTCCGGCAAGCTCAAGGAAAATATTTTTCTTTCCGGCAGGATGTCTGAGATTATTTCTTACGTCTTCCGCAAGCTCATAAAGATCCACCTCTTCAAAAGGAACCTCACTGTTGCTTTCATCCAGTCTGGAAAGCTGGATGATATCCGCTACCAGATTGGAAAGTCTTATTGATTCATGGTAGATCCTTCCGGAAAATTCCCGTATATGATCTGCCGGAACCATGCCGTTCATCATAAGCTCCGCATAACCGGAAATGGACATCAGCGGGGTCTTCAGCTCATGGGAAACATTTGCAGAAAATTCCTTCCGGATCTCCTCTGCCTCCTTCAGTTCTTTTACCTGCTGCCGGATCTGCCGGTTCTGTTCATCCACCCGAACAAGAAGGGGACGCAGCTCCTCATAGCACACATTGTTCAGCGGATGCTCCAGATCCAGATCGTTGACCGGACGGATCAGCTCTCTGGTCTGTCTCTGTGCAAAAACAAACTCCAGGATCAGTACCAGGAGCATCAGAAGTCCCAGCACAGCAAGACTTGAAATCCATGTGGAATATATAGAGTCTACGGTTTTTCCTACACGGAGCACGTTTCCGTCATCCAGCTTCACCGCATAATAAAAGGTCTTTTTTGCAAAGGTTTCTGAATAACGGATACTTTCGCTTTTTCCATTTTTTTCTGCCTGTATAAATTCCGGACGATCACTGTGATTTGCCAGTTTTTTCGGAGAGGTCTCAGAATCGTAGAGAACGGTTCCGTCTTTACGGATGAGAGTCACACGACTTGATGATACTGTCCGAAGCTTTTTTGTGAGAAAGGAATCTCCATACTCATCCATGGCAAGGCAGATATACTGCGCTTCCTCACGGACTCCCCGCTGCATGTATGTGTTTAATTTATTGTAGGTGATCACACTTGCTGCCAGAAACGTGACAAGAACAGCAAAAATGATCATAATGCTTGTATGATGCAGAATTTTCTTTTTCATACATGATCTCCGATCCGGTATCCCACGCCACGCACTGTCTCGATCAGATTTCCGGCTTCCCCCAGCTTTTGTCGGAGAGTCCGTACATGAACATCTACAGTCCTTGTTTCTCCGTCAAAATCATAGCCCCACACATGGCACAGGATCTGGTTTCTGGACATGACCAGTCCTTTGTTCTCCATAAGATATTCCAGAAGCTCGAATTCCTTTCTGGTCAGCTCCTTCACCTCGCCCTGATAGCTGACTTCGTGACGGGACACATTGACACGAAGACCCTTACAGTGCAGTTCCCTCTCTTCGCTCTGCCTTGCGCAGCGCCGAAGGACCGCTTTGACCCTGGCTACAAATTCCATCATCCCGAAGGGCTTGGTGATGTAATCATCTGCGCCGCCCTCCAGACCTTTTACCTTGTCAAACTCCGCTTCTTTGGCTGTGACCATGATCACCGGGATATCCCGGGTCCTGGTATCACTTTTCAGTCGTTTCAAAATATTATACCCATCTTCACCCGGGAGCATGATATCCAGCAGGATCAGTTCCGGCAGATTTTTTTTCATGGCTGTGTCAAGTTCTGCCCCGGTTTCAAAACCTTCTGCTTCAAAGCCTGTTGTCTCCAAGGTATAGACAAGAAGCTCTCTGATATTTCTCTCATCTTCCACACAGTAGATCATTCTATATCCTCTCTGTTCGTTTTTTTGCCGTTGGCACTTCATAATCATCTGGTCTTTTTTGTTCCATGCCTTCAGTATAACTGCTTTCTTTTTACTGCACAAGCCCTGGCCGTCTGCTGATACAGATAACCAGGGCATAGCATTATTTCGATATCTTTTTATTGGCTGCCTGCCGCTGCCATCTGGGCTGCCGCCGGCTCATCCTTTATTTCCGGAAGCTGATACTGACTCCGGATCACCTCCAGCGCACGGTAGAAGGTTTCGTCCGGCCCATGTTTGATCTGCTTCAGGTGCTGATGTGTATCAAAAGCATCTTCATGAACCTGTGTCACGCAAACACCGATATTGGAACAGTGATCTGCCACACGCTCCAGGCTGGTAGTCACATCGGACAGGATGAATCCCATTTCAATGGTACATTCTCCGGCGCGAAGTCTCTGGATATGCCGGTACTTCAGTTCCTTGCTGAGTTCATCGATCACTTCCTCCAGTGGCTCGATCTCTCTCGCAAGCTGCACATCCTGATTTTCGTAAACCTTGTAAGCAATATCTACAATGTCTTCTACCGCATGCTCCATGACACGTAACTCTTCCAGCGCCTTATCCGAAAACTTCAGGCCTTTTTCATAAAGCTCCTGTGCGGATTCCATGATGTTCACACCGTGATCGGAAATCCTCTCGAAATCACCGATACAGTGGAGCATGATGGAAACACTGTGACTGTCATGAACGGAAAGATCCTTCTGGTTCAGTTTTACAAGATAGGTTCCAAGTTCATCCTCATAACGGTCTACCTTTTTCTCTGCTTCTTCCACCAGAGCCTTTCCTTCTGCGCTGAAATTCTTCAGAAGGTCCAGGGCGGTAAACAGAGTTCTGTGAGAATCCTCTGCCATTTTTTTCGCTGCATTCCTGCTCTGCTCAACTGCAAATGCAGGTTTCTCCAGAAAACGGCTTTCCAGGATCATGAAATCCGGATCTGCTGCCACCTTCTCCTCCTCTTCCTTCCTGTCGCGGATAGTAAGACAGGCAAGCTTCTCCAGAGCCTTTCCAAACGGAAGAAGGACAAGAGTTGCCGTGATATTGAAGGCACTGTGCAGGATCGCAATCCCGGCCGGAGTCGCTGCCTGTGCCATAAATGAAAAATGTACTGCTGCATTTATCGCATAAAATACTGCCATGAACAGCATGGTTCCGATCAGATTGAAATACAGATGGACCATAGCCGCACGTTTTGCGTTTTTGCTGGCTCCGATGGCTGAAAGGATCGCAGTGATACAGGTACCGATATTCTGTCCCATGATAATAGGAAGTGCTGCACTGAACGGTACCATTCCGGTAAGGCACAGTGCCTGGAGGATACCAACCGATGCGGAGGACGACTGGATGATCGCTGTCAGCACTGCTCCGGCCACAACTCCAAGGATCGGATTGGAGAATTTCACCAGCATTCCGGTAAACTCCGGTACCTCTGCAAGAGGTTCCACAGCTCCGCTCATGGCATTCATTCCATACATCAGGATCGCAAAGCCTACAAAGATCGCTCCCACGTCCTTTTTCTTCTGGCTTTTTGTAAACATGATCAGAACCACGCCGATCAGTGCCAGTATCGGTGAAAATGACGTCGGCTTAAAAAGCCGGATAATAAAGTTATCACTCTGGATACCTGTAAGACTTAAGATCCATGAGGTTACGGTAGTACCGATATTGGCACCCATAATGATTCCCACAACCTGGGACAGCTTCATGATTCCCGAGTTTACAAAACCAACGACCATAACGGTAGTTGCCGAGGATGACTGGATCACTGCAGTCACACCCATTCCAAGAAGAACGGCTCTGATGGGATTGGAGGTAAGTGTCTCCAGGATCCGCTCAAGCTTTCCGCCTGCAACCTTCGCAAGCCCGTCTCCCATTAAGTTCATTCCATAAAGGAAAATAGCAAGGCCGCCAAGCAATGCCAGTACGCTGAAAAAGTCCATAATACTCTCCTTCACTTTCTCTTTTTGATATGTTTGATTTCCTTTTTTCTCATTTCAACGATTTTCATAATAGCGGCCTATTGTAAAATTTTCCCCACTGGAATGTAAAATCTGTGTAAAAAAATAAAACAGAGGATCCTGTTACGGGAAACCGATTTCCCGTCAGGATCTCTCTGTCCTATATATCGTACAGTGGTTTTTATCCTTATGATGTGTTTTGTGCTGCGGATATTCTCATTCCGCTGAGCTGCATGCTCATGAGCAGAGCTGCCCTGCGATCTGTGATCAGAATCCGCGGATCTCCTCATCCTCAGATCCGGTCTTGTCGATGGATTTTATTACAAGGTAATAACTGTAATCATCATTGACCTTTACTTCCACCCGGTCTCCTACACGATGACCGCGCAGTGCCTTGCCGATAGGCGATTCAATACTGATACGGTTTTCCATGGAATTTCCGCGGATGGAAGTAACCAGCTTGTACTTCTCCACCTCATTATCTTCTTCAAAAAGAACTTCCACGATATCGTCCATTCCCACTTCGTCAGATCTGGAAGCATCGGATACAATGGATGCCGTCTTCAGCATCCTCTCCAGATAACGGATGCGGCTCTCGTTCTGATTCTTATGCTTCTTGGCTGCATAATACTCAAAGTTCTCACTTAAGTCTCCCTGGGCACGTGCCTCCTTGACCGCCTCAATGGCTTCCTTACGTACTACCAGTTTACGGTGTTCGATCTCCTGCTCTATTTTTTCAACATCCTTGCGGGTAAGCTGTTCTCTCATTTCTCTGGCATCTCCTTTTCTTTATAACATTCAGACTGATCCTGGATCTGTTCTCCACTTCCTGTGAAGCTTCTGTCACAGATACAGGATTTCTGGAAGGTTACCGGAAATACCATAGCAGATACGCTCTGCTTTGTCAAACAGCGCATACCTGTTCTTCGGCTTCCTCCTGCTGGTGTACTCGCTGTTCAATATAATCTGCCATATGTTCTTTGGGGATATCCAGTAACATGGAAAATTCAGAATAAAGATGATCCTCTGCAAGCTTCAGATACCTCTCGTCTGTAGCGGTTGTTTTTTTGCCATGAGATAATCTGGCCTGTTTTCTGACGTAGATCGTCTTGATGATCCGAAGAAGATCTCTGCATTCACAGGTACGGATGCATTTCTTGTAGCTATCCTCCCGGAATTTCTCATTCTCAATACTCAGTGTCTCAATGGATGGGATCTCATCGATAAGCCTCTCCGCTTCTTCCCTCGTAATGATTCCGCGAAGCACCTGCTTTCCACCTTCTACCGGTGTAAATATCTTCCCATCTGTCTCTCCTCCGGGCCTCAGTACATAATAAAGCTTCTTGCCGGAGGAACCATCCACCCTCATTGTGGTAACTCCTGTTACCTGGCAGATGCCGGTACGACCATACACAACATATTCGCCTGTTTCAAACATTTTTCCACTTCCTTTCATTTTTTTTACTTTTCTTTTGTTATCCTGGCGCTTATTGTGCTCTAATGAAAGCTCCCTGCCAGGTTATATATCCAGACAAGGAGCTTCTCACTGAGGATTCTATCCTTATTTTACTACTTTTCCCATTTATTCGCAAAAGAATTCAAAAAGTTTTTTTATTTTTGTGAAATATGCCCACAATGAGGGCATATATTTTTTGTTATAATTCTTCTTTTTTCTTTCTTCCCAGACGGATGTCTTCCATATGAGATTTCAGTTCCGGTGTCATACTGTCAAAGAGATAGGTTTTGCTGTTGTCCCTGCGCTCCTGCCATTCTTCTCTCATCTGCTGTTTTGCGGAAGCGATCTCATCTTTGAATCCGCGCGCTGAGATCCTGGCGGCTCCCTGTCCCATAATGATGATCTGCTCCAGTCCGTCTGATGTGGCAACTGTCACGTTATGCTTCCGTCCGATTTTATGGACAGTGCGTTCAATATACTGGTCTGCAGTTTCCGCTTCTTTTGTATAGACAACATGAATGTTATGATACTGGAAGGTTTCCTCCGGATGGCCCTCCACACGGTAGGCATCAAATACCAGGATCAGGATGCAGCCCTTGATTCCCTGATAATCGCTTAATATATCCATTAACCTGGACTGTGCCGCATGAAAGTCTGCCTGTGCCAGATCTCTTAAATCCTCCCAGGCAAATATGATATTGCAGCCGTCCACCAACAGATAGTCCTCTCTGTGGATGGCCGGACTGCTGTTTCTCCAGGCGCCGTGACCGGATTTTGCCGGAAGGCCGGAATCTGCTGCACCTTTGCCTCCCTTCCCGGAAAAGCTGCTTCCGCTTTCCGGATTTCCGAAGCTTCGGCTGTTACTGCTGTATCTCTTTGAGCTCACCGGACCAAAGGTTTTCTCAAAGATTGCCTTCAGTTCTTTTTCCTCTTCGTAGCTTCCATACATGGAGGTATATTTTCCACGGTCGGCATTGGCTGTTCTGTGATCCGGACTGTTTTTGGCTGTTCCCTGAACTGAACGCACTCCTGCAAAGCTGTTGTCGGAATCCTCATAGGCATCATTACTGTCCGGAAGCTGAGCTCCTTCCAGATGCATATATTCTTCTACCTCATACCAGGGAACCACGAAGCCTGCTCCATGGGCACAGAATACAGAGCCTGTAGGATTCTCAAGATCTCTCTCGGAATCATATCCGATCTCCTCTGCGATCTGCTCCTGATCCTGACAGGTTTCATAGCCATTCAGAGTACAGGTCAGATGACCTCTGCCTCTTGTGTAGGAAACTACCTGGCTCTGATAATCCCTCATTTTTGCCACCGGCGCACTTCCTGTGATCACCGACAGCTCTCCCTGGGTTTCCGGCCCCTGAAAGGTTCCCTGCATCCTCTGGATATCCGTCATGGCACGTCCTACATTTTCTGCCGGAACCTCAAGTCGGAAGCTGTAATAGGGTTCCAGAAGAAGTGTCTCCGCTTTCTTGAGGCCCTGGCGCACAGCACGGTAGGTCGCCTGCCGGAAATCTCCACCTTCCGTATGCTTCTGATGTGCCCGCCCGGTGAGAAGTGTGATCTGCATATCGGTGATGGGTGATCCGGTAAGGACTCCCAGATGCTCTTTTTCCTCCAGATGTGTCAGGATCAGCCGCTGCCAGTTCCGATCCAGCTGATCTTCATTTGCCGCAGTAAAAAACTGAAGTCCGCTTCCTCTCTCTCCCGGTTCCAGAAGAAGATGCACCTCTGCATAATGACGAAGCGGTTCAAAATGTCCCACGCCTTCCACCGGTGCGGCAATGGTTTCTTTGTATACGATATTACCGGTTCCAAATTCTACTGCCACATGAAAGCGCTCCCAGATCAGATGCTTCAGGATCTCGATCTGTACCTCGCCCATCAGCATGGCGTGGATTTCTCCCAGTTGCTCATCCCACATGATATGAAGCTGCGGTTCTTCCTCCTCCAGCTCCTTCAGGCTTTTCAGCATCCTGTGGGCGTCACAGCCCTCCGGAAGGATGATCTGATAATTCAGTACCGGTTCCAGCACCGGCATGGCAGAATCCGCCTCAATGCCAAGTCCCTCTCCAGGATATGTTTCGGTAAGACCTGTAACTGCACAGACGGTTCCTGCCTCTGCCTCTTTGAGCATTTCAAATTTTGCACCAGAATAGATACGGATCTGATCTGCCTTTTCCTCCCAGATCTCCTCTGCCGGAATACCATTTCTTCCTGCATTGGTCAGCGTCTCCTTAACCTTCAGGCTGCCGCCGGTGATCTTCATATAAGTGAGACGGTTTCCCTGCTCATCTCTGGCGATCTTAAAGATCCTGGCTCCGAATTCTGCGGGATAGAACGGTACTGCCATGTAGGTCTCCATTCCATGGATAAAAGCATCTACGCCTTCCATCTTCAGGGCAGATCCAAAGAAGCAGGGAAAAAGCTTTCGCTCCAGGATCAGCTCTGCCACGTCCTTTTTTGCGATCGTTCCTGTTTCCAGGAAGCTTTCCAGAAGGTTCTCCTCACACATGGCGATATTTTCCAGAAAATCATCAGTTCCATTTATTTTATCAGAAGCGCCCTGCGTTCCGGATATATTCTCTTTTTCTGCTTCACTGGCGTTGTCTTTCAGCTGCATTCCTTCAGCTGACGGAGATTTCCCGGAGTTATCCACAGGATTCTCCTTTTTCCCTGCTACTTCTGCACCGGAGCATTCCAGTTCTCCGCTAAAATCCACACAGCATCCGCTTAATTTCTTCTTCAGCTCCTTAAGAAGTCTTTCCCTGTCTGTTCCTTCCTGGTCCATTTTATTTACGAAAAGAAATGTTGGGATCTTATACTGTGTCAGCAGTCTCCACAATGTCTGTGTATGCCCTTGCACACCATCTGCTCCGTTGATCACCAGGATCGCATAATCCAGCACCTGCAGGGTACGCTCCATCTCAGCAGAAAAATCCACATGCCCCGGCGTATCCAGAAGTGTCACTTCCATATCCCCCATGGAAAAAACTGCCTGCTTTGAAAAAATGGTGATTCCTCTCTCCCTCTCAAGCTCATAGGTATCCAGATACGCATCCTTGTGATCGACTCTTCCGATTTTCCGGATCCTTCCGCATTTAAAAAGCAGGCCTTCCGATAATGTCGTCTTTCCTGCATCCACATGGGCAAGCACGCCCAGGCTTATATGTCTGTGTTTTATATTCTGAGGTTTTTCTCCCATTGAAAATACCCCTTTCTGTTGTAATGATATCCAATATCATAACATAGAAAGGGGTATAAGTCGAATTTTGTTTCGGTCTGTGATTCAGGAATCCAGGTAGGCTTTCAGCTTCTCCAGATCCTTTTTCATATCTGCTCTTCCTGTCTGGTAGATCCGCTCCAGATTGCTCTCATCACGCTCGATCATCGCCGCCTGGATGGGACTGCTCGGACGGATGATATGAACGCGCCCCTCTTTTTCCAGAGAAGCCAGTTCCTCCAGTGTTTCATTATAATGGATATGCCGTTCCTCCAGATCCTTCAGAAAAGCCGGATATTTATGTAATACTGCTTTCAGAAAAAGCTGCATCTTCGGGTTTGCTTTTTTTCGGTACTTCACATCTCTGGTAAGCACCACTACGTTTTTTTCGTATCCCCGGGAAAGCATCCACTTAACCGGGATCGGATCAGACACACCACCGTCCAGAAGTCTCTTTCCCCCAAGCTTCACCGGTCGGGAGGCTACTGGGATCGATGCAGACGCACGCATCCATTCAATATCCTCCACATCTCCGTTGGGACATTCATGATACACCGGTTTTCCTGTATCCAGGTCCGTACACACCACTGTAAATTTCATGGGATTTTCTGCGTAGGTCTGACGGTCAAAAATATCCAGCTTCCAGGGCAGTTCATAATATCCGAATTCCCGGCTGTATACATCTCCTGTGGTGATCCAGTTCCGGATGCTTGCAAGTCTTTTATCCTTGCAGTACTTTTTGTTATAGCGAAGAACTCTTCCGATCTGCCTGGACTTATAATTGCATCCAAAAACAGCTCCAGCCGATACGCCCACCGCACTGTCTGCGTAAATCTCATTTTCCATCAGAACATCGATCACACCGGCTGTATACAAGCCTCGCATACCGCCGCCCTCCATAACGATACTAAATTTTTTCAATTGTGTTTCTTTCATTTATTTGTCCTCTGTATTCTGTCTGGCAGACTCTGCTGCCCTTATGCTGTCATCTTTATGTCCCATTTATTGTACTTTTTGAATTATATCGGTCTTTTCTGCCATATATCTATATCCATTATCAGAATATCTTGGTTGTCCACTTGCTCATATCCCAGACTTCATTTACCACATCCTGGTAAAATTCCGGTTCATGGCAGATGAGAAGGATACTTCCGCGGTATTCCCGGAGAGCTTTTTTCAGCTCGTCTTTTGCATCTACATCCAGATGATTGGTAGGCTCGTCCAGAAGAAGAATATTGGTGTCACGGTTCACCAGCTTGCAAAGACGCACTTTTGCCTGCTCACCACCGCTTAAAACTCGTACCTGGCTCTCAATATGCTTGGTCGTCAGGCCGCATTTTGCCAGTGCGGAACGCACTTCATACTGGGAAAATGACGGGAATTCCTGCCAGAGTTCTTCGATACAGGTAGTTCGATTCTCACCTTTAACTTCCTGCTCAAAATATCCAATCTCAAGGTTCTCGCCCTGCTCCACGCTTCCGGAAAGAGGCTTGATCAGTCCAAGAAGACTTCGAAGAAGTGTTGTTTTTCCTATTCCATTGGTTCCCACCAGTGCGATCTTCTGTCCTCGCTCCATAGTAAAATTCAGTGGTTTGGAAAGCGGCTCATCATAACCGATCACAAGGTCATGTGTCTCAAAAAGCATCTTTCCTGGTGTTCGGCCATAACGGAATTTGAACTCCGGCTTCGGCTTCTCTGCTGCCAGCTCGATCACATCCATCTTGTCCAGCTTTTTCTGGCGGGACATAGCCATGTTTCTTGTGGAAACACGGGCCTTATTCCTTGCTACGAAATCCTTCAGCTCACTGATCTCCTGCTGCTGTTTGCGGTAAGCAGCCTCCAGCTGTGCCTTCTTGACCGCATAGACCTCCTGGAAATGATCGTAATCTCCTACATAACGGTTCAGTTCCTGATTTTCCATGTGATAGATAATGTTAACTACAGAATTCAGGAAGGGAATATCGTGGGAAATAAGGATAAAGGCATTCTCATAATCCAGAAGATATCTTTTCAGCCATGCAATATGCTCCTCATCCAGATAGTTGGTAGGCTCATCCAGAAGCAGGATATCTGGCTTCTCGAGAAGAAGCTTCGCAAGAAGTACCTTGGTTCTCTGTCCGCCGCTTAGATCCGTAACATAACGGTCAAGCCCCAGATCCAGAAGGCCCAGAGCTCTGGCAACCTCCTCCACTTTGGCATCGATCGCATAAAAATCGTGAAGTGTCAGTTCGTCCTGGATTGTTCCAAGCTCCTCCATCAGACCATCCATCTCGTCAGGATCTGCAGTTCCCAGCTTGTCGCAGATCTCGTTCATCCGTTCTTCTTTTTTGAGAAGAGGATCAAAAGCGGATTTCAGCACCTGGCCGATGGTCATCCCCTTTTCCAGAACTGCATGCTGATCCAGATAGCCTGCGTGGACATTTTTTGCCCACTCTACCTTGCCCTCATCCGGCATCAGTTTTCCGGTCACGATACTCATAAATGTGGACTTTCCTTCGCCATTAGCGCCTACAAGTCCGATGTGTTCTCCCTTAAGAAGCCGGAAAGATACATCTTCGAAAATCGCTCTGTCTCCAAACCCGTGGGTCAGGTGTTCTACATTTAAAATACTCATTTGTTATATTCCTTTATCATTGTGGTTTTTCTGTTTTCCCGGAAGGGATTTTTAATAATGCTATAGTATTATACTTGATATTTTTCTCTGCTGTAAAGTCAAATCTCTGTATACACTACGATCAGCTGACTGGCAGCTTTTTTGTATTACCGGTTAAGCTGCTGAATACTATTGAATAATTTTCCATCTTCCTACCTCATTATCTGCTGTAAAAATCCTGTTCTTATTTATTATGCCATCGGATCTCACCGTTTAATATGATCGGATAACGGATCAGCTTGTCTGAATCAAGGTTTTCCGCATACATATCTACTGCGGTTATCTGGTGATTATCATATGTGGTATAATAATAGATTCCCTTTGTCGTGTTGCAGCATGAAGTATAGATCGTGATCTCATATGCGCCCTCTGATACCTCACAGCATCCCCGCTGCTGATCAACAGAGCCTAAAATATGGAAAAACTGGCTGACACTTTCGTTTTCCCCATCTCCGGATATTGCGTTTAATTTTGTAAATGCAACCTTTACAAATCTTGACTGGCTTGAAAGATCTCCCGGAATTCCCATTCCGCCCATTCCTCTGCTGTATGGATCCAGCTCCAGCACTCCTGCAAATGTACTTTCCGGCTGCTTTCTGGATACACCCGCATAATTGTTAAGTGCAAACATCTGACCGGGGAATGGAGGATTATTTGTAAGTACGCCAACAGGATCGTCATAGATGTGCATTCCGTCTTTCATGGATTCTACAACGATGCATTCCTCCTTGTCTGCGATCATCCAGTGAAGCTGTGCCGTTGGAAGCTGTTCACTGAAGGGTGTTCCCATAAGCTTCATATTGGAAAGCATCCTCCTTGCTTCAGCCACCGAAGCACACTGGGTAAGGATCCATGGAATAAATTCATATTGCGCCACCTGGACAAGATCCTTATCTGCCTCTGTCGCTTCATCTGCATATGCCGCATTCCCCACAAAGTTAAGTCCTGCCATACCCAGTCCCTTTTCATTAGCCGCATCATAATAAAGCGGATAATCTCCTGCTACAAACGCCATTCCTATAAGAGCATAATGTGTTTTTGCTTTTCCTGCATATCGGAAATCGAACTCATAATTTCTTGGGGTTATGGTCACCTCTTCCCCATAGGAAAACTCATAGTCAAGAGTTCTTCCCATATAAAAATCCTTTGTCTGATACGTTGCTGCTGTACACATAGATCTACACCTCTTCCTTACAATAATCCTGCAAACAATCTCATGAAAAGCTGTCCCAGACGAAGATATGCACTGCGTCCTGTCCGGTATTGTTCTGTTACTTCACGACATTCCTTCATTGTTTCTTCCAGGTCATTTCTTATAGATAACACAGCCGGACTGTCTGCCATAAAGCATCCGTTTTCAAAATGATGATAAAGACTTCTGTAATCCAGATTTATGGTTCCGCAGGTTGCCATACAGTCATCTGCCACGCTCATCTTGGCGTGACAGAAGCCAGGTGTCCACTCGTAGATCCGCACTCCATTTTTAACCAGTCCATGATAAAAGGAACGTGTAACACTGTAAATCATTTTTTTATCCGGGATTCCCGGTGTAATGATCCTGACATCAATCCCCCGCTTTGCAGCAAGACACAGCGCATGTGTCATTTCATCCGTAATGATCAGATATGGCGTTATAAACCAGCAGTATTTTTCAGCTTTGTTGACCATGCTGATATAAACTTCCTCTCCTACCTGTTCATCATCCATTGGACTATCTGCATAAGGCTGTACAAATCCGTTCTGAGCTGCCTTATATTCTGATCTTATAAAATATTTGCTGAAATCCTCATTATTATTCCTGTCATTGGCTGCATTCCACATTTCAAGGAATGTTGCTGTCAGCGACTGAACTGCATCGCCTTCAAGACGGATCCCGGTATCCTTCCATTGTCCGTAAGGATTGGTGTAATTAAAATATTCATTTGCCAGATTATAGCCGCCTGTGAAAGCTACTTTTCCATCGATCACGGTTATTTTTCGATGATCACGGTTGTTCAGAAATACATTCAGTCCCGGCATAAACGGATTAAATACCCGGCAGTGGATTCCGATCCGCTCCATCTTTTTTACAAAATCCGTATTAATAAAGCCAATAGAGCCCATATCATCATAAAATACTCGCACTTCCACGCCTGCCTGTACACGCTCCTCCAGCACTTTCTGGATCTTTTTCCAGGCCTCTGCATCTTCTATCGCATGGTATTCCATAAAAATAAACTTTTCAGCCTTTGACAGTGCTGATAACTGTGCTTCTAATCCCTTTACCGCCTCATCATAATAAACAATATCCGTATTCTGGTATACGGGATAACCTGCATTTTTCCAAATATACTCACTGATATTTCCTGCTTTGGGGATTTTGTTTTTGATATTTTCCAGTTTTTCCCGATTGTCCGGCAGAAGCGGCAGAAGCTTTCTGTCGATATCCGCATATCGTTCTCGCATTTTACGGGTTCCGCCATTTAATCCGATCAGCAGATACAGCGCTACACCCATGATCGGAAACACAAGTATCAGAATGATCCACGGCATTTTCATGGAAGAGGTCTGATCGGATGCATATAGTGCCAGAACCAGAATTCCTGCAAAGACTCTAGTCAGCAGATTAACGATCTCCGCATATTCATTCAGCCTTGTGATCACGATAATGATAAAAGCTGCTTCCAATAAAATACAAAGCACCGAAAAGCATAATCGAATGACACCGTTTTTCGTTTTTGCTCTGCCCTCCAGTGTATCCTGCTTCATAAAACCGCCCCTTTCTGCATTGAATGGGAATTTTCTGTTGTGCGTAAGCCTAACTGAATATTCCTGTTGCGTAATAAAATCAACAATTATCTTCTATACTGCAAACAGCGCAGCTCTGACCTGATGATTCCTTGTCCACTGTAATAAAAAATGAAATAAGAAGAAAGCCCTGGAAGCTGCAACTTCGAGGGCTTTTGATTTTTTTGTTATAAACAATTTTATTCTTTTATGCCTGCGAGCATTATAGCATATGCGATTTTTCTTCGCAATATACTCTGTATACTTTTTAAGATGTTTTGTGCGGTGGTGCGGAGTATTTTCATGGGTTGTCCTCCTGTAAAAACGTATTTTCCGTTTTTATTTTCCGAATTGCTATTGACACTTTCTCGGGAGTTTGACACATTGAAATCCAAAAAAGTACTGCAAAGCCTTGAAATAGGCTTATTTTTTTATCAAATTTTTATTTTTATTATATAGTAATATTTAGTGATATATGGTATAATAGTGACAGAGGTGATTATTGTGCGCATAACAACATCAAAA
>NZ_JBQHWA010000046.1:0-17475 GCF_052064225.1 Blautia massiliensis (ex Liu et al. 2021)
TGGGTACGTGACATTGAGAGTTCCTCCTTATTCTCTTTATTATACATGAATTCTTTGAGAATAAGGTGTCAACTTTATTTATACAACATCAAAATAAAGGTTATACCAAGTTGCTTGGCGACAGTTTCAAAAGCAGTGCCGGAATGACCATAGATGTTTTTCAGGTTTGAGCAGCCTTTAAATACAGTCGAGTCACATTGAGAATCTGTAAGAGAGTCTCTTTCCCGTAAAAAGGAGACAGATTTCAGACTGCTGCAGTTTGCGAGTGATCCATCAATAAGATAATCAATTCCCTTTGGAAAAACCATAGTCTGCAGACTCTTACAGTTATAAAAACACTGTGCACCTATAGAGATTATATTATCTGGCAAAGTAATCTTTTTTAGTTTGATACAATTATAAAATGCTTTGTCGCAAATAAGGTAATCTTCTGAGGAATTAGAACTAAAGTTTTTAGGTAAAATTATTTCTGTAAGATTTTTACACCCATAAAATGCTTCATTTCCGATAGATTCTGCTGCATGTAGGATTACTTTTTTTAAATTACTGCATCCACTGAATGCACTGTTGGAAATAGTACCGGAAAGTTCGGCATTTTCCAGACTGCTACAATTTTCGAATACATTTGAAGAATAATAGATTCGGGATGTAGGGAAGGATACATTTTTCAGTCTGGAGCAATTTTTAAAAGCATCAGACCCAAGACCTTCTATATAGTGCAAGTCAATTTCCGTGAGTGCATTACAGTCTTCAAAGGCGTTGCGTTCAATGTATTTTACATTTTCCGGCAGTATGACTTTTTTCAGGTTAGAGCAACCTGCAAAATCATATGCGCCTATGAGTTGTGTCGAGGTTCCCTTTTTAAATGTTACTTCTTTCAGATTCGAGCAATTATAGAAAACATAAGAATCTAATCCACGATAGTTGCCAGCGTAGGTCCAACCACCAGAAATTTCACCAGGTAATGTGATGGACTCTAGGCTGTGGCAATTTTGAAACGCCTGACGGTTAATAGTGGTTACAGAATCGGGAATATTAATCTGTTTTAGACTGGTACAGTCAGTAAATGCGCCGGAACCTATATATGTTACGGTATCTGATAATTGAATATTCTGAAGATTGGTACAACCTTTAAAACAGTTAGCAGGTATACTCATCAGATTTGAGGGAAGAGTGACCGTTTCCAAACTGGTGCAACCTTCAAAAATGCTGCTACCCATATAGGTGAAGGTTTCATTACCGGAATGACTGAGAATATATTCTGCGGAGATATTGACTGTTTTTAAGGAAACGCAGTTTTCAAAGGCACTGGAATCTATTTTTATATATTTGGAGGGAAAGCGTATGTCTTTTAAATTTTTACAATTTTTAAAAGCTCCATAACGAATATCGGTCAAGCTATCGGGAAGCCATACACTTTCCAAATTGGGCCATCCCGAAAAATAGTATCCGTGATCATCATTTATAAATGTAAATCCTTCGCATACAATGACCTTTTTGGCAACATCACTATAAGGGCATTTTTCATCAAGAAACTTTTTGCCTGAAAAGACCAAAGTTCCATCATCAAAGTAAGACCATCCGTCTGAATGATAAAAATAACTATCCTTCACCGGATTCTTACTCTCCGGTACCGTAACCTCATAATCCACCGGAACCAGCGGCCTTGGAGTCGGAGTCGGTGTAGCGGTAATCTGGTCTTTCAGAGCGTTGGTGTATTCAGCTTTCAGGTAAAAACGATTGTAGAGCTGATAAAATTTCGCCAGTACATCCAGGATACCTCTGCGAATATTGATCTGGCCATCGCAGAGATTTTTCCAGCTTTCCGCATTTTTAACGCCCTCACGGTAAAAGATATCAGCAAAAGTCCGGTTCAGGGCACCACCGGAAGTAACGCCGGAGATGTAGGATTTTGCGATATTATTTGCGTATATCTGGAAAGTAGTATATCCCTGGAAGCATTTTACAAAAGTATTGGCGTTTTCTGTATTTTTATACCGCGTATATGTATAGGAAGAACTGGTCAGGGCAGTATTAAAATAACAGTCCATAGTATAAAGCAGGGACAGCTTCAGGTTGTCAGAGTTGATACTGGACGTGTTAAACAAAATATCCATGGCACTGGAACCATAACTTAAAGCTTTCAGAGCAGGATTCTGTTTGCTTAATTCACTGATCATAGTCTCTGTACACTTTTTCATAGCTGCAGATGCACTCTGGCTTCGCAGGTAACTGACATCGATGGACTGAGAACCGAGCTGGGCAAGGATTGCGTCGCAGGCTTCGACAAAAGCGGTATTGGAAGATCCGGCATCCCGTGCTTTCTGGATAAGAAGGATACGCTCGTCGGCTGCGTTTTTGAAAGCATTTACTTTTGTGCAGAGTTCTACCAGCTCTTTTGTGGTGGAGCAGGCATCTCCTACCAGGGAGACTGCGGTTTTCATGGAATCCACAGACTGAAGCAGTTTATTGGCTTCTTCTGCATCAAGTTTCATGAAATCTTCCGGTTTCCAGTTATAGACTCCGTTCTGGGTATAATACGTGGACAGGTCATTAAACATTTTTATCAGATAAGAATTGGCGCGTTCAATTTGTGAGGAATCAAAATCCTTGGAATCCGTGGAATCTACAAACTGCAGATAATCCGCAAGTAAAGCTTCATAGATCAGCTTCTGGTCATCATAAAATTCCTGCTTGATAACGCCCTTCCAGATGGAAGAAAGCACAAGCATAGGCTTATTGGACAGGATACGTTCGCCAAGTTCCTGATAAACCGGTTTTACGGAAGGCTGGGTGATAAGGTTATACAGAGACTTCGTCTGGATATTTTTTCCATCCACAACAAGACCGGTCTTAACTGTATCGGCAAGCCAGATATCGTGATCCGGTATTTTGGATGAGGCGAATGCAGCGGAGGAAGAATCATTTCCATCGTTAAAGGTGTCGGATTCGCCGTCATCAAAAAGAAGCTCCTGAGAAAGTTCGGAATCGTTTTCGGTTGAGGAAGCTTCTGGTTCCAGTTCAACATCTTCCGGCATGGTTTCCTCTGGAAGCAGTTCTACGTCCTGGTCCGTTTCCGGATTTGTCACAGAGTCGGAAACGGAAGGAGCTGATTCTGTGTTTGTTGTGGAATCAGGATTTGTATCTGCGTCCAGGTCCGACGAAACCTTGGATTCTTCGGAAACTGCTCCGGAATCTGTAGTTGTTATATGATCGGGATGTTCGTCAGAAAAATCATCACCGCTGGTGGCTGACAGATTATCTGAAGGATCCGAATCTGTGGCGTTAGCCTCCGGAGAAAAAATTTCTTCCGCATTCGCAGCTTCTTCCGGAACTGCAGAAAAATCAGCAGCAGAGACGAACCCTGCAGATTGTGTCAGCAGACATGCGGATAATAAAAATGCAAGAGTTTTCTTTTTCATATACATACTCCTCCTTAAACGTATGATATTTATAATTCGATTATAAAGGAAATGTCTTTGAAAATCTATAAGAATACTCCACATTCGGATAAGTACAAAGAGATTTGTTTTAACAGAATCAGGGAAGTTCACTGCTTCAATTGCAAATATCCGCCTGACACCGATCAAAATTTCACAGAGGAAGGAAAACATCCCGCAAAAACAAGATATACTTTGGCAAAATTCCCGAAAAACACAGGAATTACAAGAATGATGACGTTTTCACATATACTCTCGGAATAATAAAAAACCGTGTAAAAATCAATAGAAACAATACATTATCGTTAGAAAGCAGACATAAAAACCTGTAAAATCCGCCAAAATATCCCTGATTTCGAAAACTACTGAAAACGGTTTCCAATCTAATAGTTTTCATATGTACTTACTCATGTTTATAATAGCCCCAACAACAAAACACGAGGTAAAACACAGGAGGTAAGTATTATGAAAAGAAGATGGAAATCAGCAGTAGCAGCTCTTGCAGCAATAGCAACAATTGGAAGCCTTACAGGCGTAACCACCTATGCGGCGGACAGTGTCAGCATCACCAATGTATCTTATGATCCGACCAGAGAGCTTTACGAACAGTACAACAAGATCTTCCAGGAACACTGGAAGGAAAAAACAGGCCAGGATGTGGAAATCACACAGTCCCATGGTGGTTCCGGCAAGCAGGCACTTGAGGTTGCCAATGGACTGGAAGCAGATGTGGTAACACTGGCACTGGAGTATGATGTAGATGCGATCCAGGATGCAGGACTCATCGATGACGGATGGGTGGACGAATTTCCGGAGGACAGCGCTCCCTATACTTCGACGATTGTATTTCTTGTGAGAAAAGGAAATCCGAAGAACATCAAAGACTGGGACGATCTGGTAAAGAAAGACGTAGGTGTGATCACACCAAACCCGAAAACCTCCGGCGGAGCAAGATGGAACTATCTGGCAGCCTGGGCCTATGCAAAAGATAAATATAACGGAGACGAGGACAAAATTAAAGAATTCATCGGAGATCTTTACAAAAACGTACTTGTCCTGGATACCAGAGCCAGAGGCGCAACGACCTCTTTCGTGGAAAACGGACAGGGTGATGTACTGATCGCCTGGGAAAATGAAGCCTATCTTTCCGTAAAGGATTATCCGGACGACTACGAGATCGTAACACCAAGCATCAGCATCCTTGCACAGCCATCTGTAGCAGTAGTCGATAAAGTCGTAGACAAAAGAGGCACCAGAGATGTGGCAGAGGAATATCTGAATTATCTCTATTCCGATGAAGCACAGAGGATCGCCGGTGATAATTATTACCGTCCGTCAAACCAGGATATTCTGAAGGAATACTCCGATGTGTTTGACCTGGACATCAATCTTGTCACCATTGATGATTTCGGCGGATGGAAAAAGGCACAGGAAACACATTTCTCAGATGGAGGGATTTTTGATCAGATTTACGAAGGATAGACAGCAGAAGATATAGTTGGACACAATAACACAAAGAAGCTGCAGAACAGTGAAAAAACAGAGTCTGCAGCTTCTTTTATGTAAATATTGCGAATCACAAGGGATCAGGCATGGCTTCCTTCGGTCAGGGAACAGCCGTCCATCATACGGATCCCGTTTATGACATCCAGATAAGTGTCATACATTTCCTTCCATTCATCAGAGGCGTCCCTGGAGTACTGGCTGATGGTGGACAGAAGATCGTATTTTTTGCCGTCGACGGTTTCGATACGGCCGAGATAGCCCTGCCATACACTGTCCAGAGGCTGGTCTTCGCCATCGTAATATCTGGCTTCCAGAGTCAGTACAGGAACATCCTCATTGTAATAAGTCAGTTTATATCCACCATTTTCGGTTTCGGTTGTTTCATAATGGCAGAGATATTTCCAGCGCTCCGGAGTGAGGACCTGGAAGTAATCCGTCATGGCCATATCCACACGCTCTGCGTAAACGAAATCTATGGATTTGATCAGCTCTGTGGCTTCCTTTTCGGCGGCCTTATCATAAGTGTCTGACGGAGTCAGGACAAAAAGTCCGAATGTATAATCGTCAGTCTGGCATACAAGAGCATCTACATTTTTTTCTTCTTCGTTGACTTCGGTTAAGTATTGATATTTCGTGGCAGGATAAGATTCAAAGGTAAGATCCTTTTTGGTGATGATCTCACCCTTTACCGGATAGTATTCTGCCAGAAAACCCTTCAGGGAAGAATCCTCCAGAGAGGAATTCGGTACTTTTAAAACAAAGGCAGTGCTTTTTCCGCCATTTACGGAACGCTGCTCGAAATAACCTTCTTTTTCGGGCATGGATTCTCTGATCGTATCATCGGCAGGGAATCCAACCCGCATATGAAGCTCGCCGCGCTTTTCCGATTCGGAGGAATCTTCCGTGTTTGTATCGGAAGAGGAATTTGGGTATGAAGAATCGGAATCCTGCGAGGAGGAGTTTCCACTGGTATCGGAGGATTCTTCTGAAGAATCTCCGGAGGAGGAATCAGTTTCAGAATCGGAATATTCCTGAAGATTACCGTAGTCATCAATATAATATTTATCTCTGGAGCCAATATATGTGGTTCCGGTGGCATCTTCCAGCCACACACTGCCGTCCTCATAATAATAATGAGGCTCAAAATAACCGTCCTGTTCGGTCCAGCCGGCATCGTTGCCTTCCATCAGTTCACCGGAATCCGGGTCAGGGGCATAATTACCTTCCCCGATATATTCATCCTCGGAACCATTGCGGTACCAGTAATCTCCGTTTTCATCCTGCCAGATGTACTGACCGTCATCGGTTGGAGGGTCAGAAGCGAGGACCGGGACTGCAGATATGGAAAGAGCAATCGCGCCTGTTAAAAGAACTAAGATTTTTTTATGCATAGGCACCTCCTGATAAATTGCGCAGCAGTTAGCTGCTTACTATTCTTTGATCATAAATTTTTACAAATAAAAAAGATCTGTCTGTTAAGTACATTGTAACAGACAGATCCCGATATCCGGAAATGTGAAGAAAAAGAGACATTTACGGAAAGCTGCTTACAGGTCTGGAAATATGTTATCCGATCGTGAAAAGGCCGGCTTACCGGCAGGTAAAAAGATATCCCTTCCCATAAACCGAGACAATGTCATACTCATCGGTATCTTCGGCACCGATCTTGGTCCGGAGGTTAAAGATATGCCGCCGTACCGTGCTGGTATCTGTTCCTGCACAGCTGCCCCATACCGCTTCGTAGAGCTCCTTTGCAGAAAAAATCTTCTCCTGGTTTTCTGCAAGGAGGCGCAGCAGAGAGAATTCGGTCCGGGTAAGGCCTGTGTCGGTATTATTGAGATATGCATGGCCGTCCGAAAGATCCAGCCGCAGGCTGCCGATGGTGATCTGACGGGAGGACTGAAATTTTTCTTTTATTTTTTCTTCCATTCGTTTCTGGCGTTCCAGAAGCATCTGGATCACGGCCAGAAATTCATCGAAATTATAAGGTTTGGTGAGATAATAGTCGCCTCCCTGCTGAAGTCCTTCTACCCGATCCCGGATATCACTTTTTCCGGTGAGAAAAAGAACCGGATTCATGGTTTTTTCGCGGAAGCGGCGGCAGATATCCAGACCGTTTCCGTCCGGAAGCATAATGTCCAGGATAAGAAGATCCGGCAGCTGTTCTGCAAGCTGATGACAGGTTTCGGCGGCTGTCTGTGCAGTGCGGACATCATAGCCACGGCGCCGCAGCATCCGGCAGTTGGTATTCAGCACCTGTTCTTCATCCTCGACCATAAGGATAAGTGATTTCTTTTCATTCATTTATGATTCCTCCTCCGGAAGTGAGAAGAACACCTGAGTTCCCTCGCCTTCTTTACTTTTCAGCCATATTTTGCCGCCATGGGCAGTGATGATCTGATGACAGACATAGAGGCCTATGCCGTGCCTCCAGTAATCCTTATCAGCGGAAACATAACCCTTGAGTGCGTTTTTTCGCATTTCTTCTGACATGCCGGTTCCGGTGTCGGAGACGCAGATGGTCTGCCAGCCCGGTTCGCCGGTAAGAGAAATGGTGATGGTTCCGTTTTGGGTGTGACGCTCTGCATTGGAGATCAGATTGGTGACAACCTGGATCAGCCGTTCCGGATCAGCAGAGATTTCCGGGAGTCCGGATTGTGTCGTAAGGACCAGCTGATTGTTCTTTGAGCTTGGATGACTGCAGTAGTCTTTTTTTACAGAATACAAAAGACCGGACAGATCTGATGGGACAAGGGAAAGGGCAAGCCGTCCCTGCTCAATGGAAACCGTATCCATCAGATCCAGCACGATCCGGTCGATCCGCATTACCGACTGTTCAATGGTGCGGAGATTTTCCTGCATAAGAGAGAAATCCAGAGGCTCTTCCTCAAGGAGCTCGGAGGTGTCCCGCGCGTGGAGGGAAATGGAACTCAGAGGATTTTTAATCTCATGGGCAACGGTGGTCAGGAAGGTGGACTTGGCATTATCAAGGGAGCGCAGTCGCAGATTCTGTTCCTCCAGAAGGAACTGCTGCTGGTTATATTCCTTCAGATGAAAATAGAGAACACTGCCGCAGACAATACTTACAGAGACAAACGCCAGAAGGATATCTGCCAGCCGGTCTGCTTCCGTGGCAAAAGGAGTTACAGTGTCCGGGAAATGGTATGCAACCAGACACAGTCCCATATAAAGGAGGATCTCCAGCAGGGAAACGATCAGAGCGCGTCTTTTTTCCAGCATCAGCACGGTAAAAATAATAGCAAACACAAAGAATGCCGGCATGCCGCCACGATAACCGCCGCTGGTAAAAAACATCACCGGAAAAACGATCAGAAAGATCACGACAATGGTGATCAGGTAGCAGCGCTGATATTTTCCACTGTAATAGGAATAAAGAAAAAGCCCTCCGGAGATTGCAACCAGCGCAAAATTGATCAGTACATTTCCCCAGGAACCGGTCCCGAGACTGAGAAAGGCCATGATCAGGCTGATCACAGTACCTCCTAAGGCGAGGATGTTGAACAGCCGGACGCGGAAATCAAGGGTGGTACTGAATAAAGAGTGAAAAATATTCCGGAGTTTCGGGTTTATATTGATAGGGATCACCTCCTGTTCTTCATGTAGGTTTGTATGCCTGCGGGCATCTTTCTTTTGGTGCTGTAATTATCGTAACTGTTATAATTGTATCATGCTGTCGTATAGTTGTGTACACAAAAAAAATACATTTAATCCCGTTTTCCTATTGACATACTATGAATAGTAGGTTAATATAAGTGTCAACAAAAGAAAGGGAAGAGGCTATGAACGAATACGGCTTTAATACAGGACTGCTCCACGGCACCAACGAGAAATATCCGCAGGGAGCCACACAGGTTCCAATCTATCAGAGCAGCGCATTCCGACATGACAGCGCGGAAGACCTGGAGAAAATTTTTGACAATAAAAAAATGGGCTTTTCCTATACAAGGATCAACAATCCTACGGTAGAGTCCTTTGAGAAGCGAGTGACCATGCTGGAGGATGGGATCGGCAGTGTGGCCTGTGCATCCGGAATGGCAGCGCTGACCAATGCGTTTCTGAACATTCTTCAGGCGGGAGATGAGATCGTGGCAGCCTGCGGACTGTATGGCGGAACTGTGGAACTGTTCGATGATCTGAAGCCTTTCGGGATTTCCGTAAAATATGTGAAAGAGAATAAGCCGGAAGCTTTTGAGGCAGAGATCACAGAGAAGACGCGACTTGTTTTTGCGGAGACCATTGGCAACCCCAAGCTGGATGTTACCGATATCCAGGCAGTTGCGGAAGTGGCACATAAGCATGACGTACCGCTGATCGTAGACAACACGGTGGCAACCCCGTATCTGATCCAGCCACTGAAGCTTGGAGCTGACATTGTGGTTCATTCCTCTTCCAAATATATCAATGGAAGCAGCGATGCCATCAGCGGTATTCTTGTCTGTGGTAAGGGTCTGAAATGGGACCCTGACCGATATCCGGGACTTGCTCCATACCGGAAATTCGGACCATTTGCATACATCGCCAAGCTTAGAAACGGACTTTTCCGGAACACTGGCGCGTGTCTTGCTCCGCAGAATGCTTTCCTTAATAACCTGGGACTGGAAACCCTGGGACTTCGAATGCAGAGACAGTGTGACAATGCACTGGAGCTTGCGAGATTTTTACAGGGCCTGGGTGGTGACATTGAAGTAAATTATCCGGGACTGGAAGAAAGCCCTTATCACGAAATTGCGGAAAAGCAGTTCAGGAATGGCTACGGAGCTATCGTAACCGTAAGAACCGGAAGCAAGGAGAAGGCTTTTTCCATTATTAATTCATTGAAGATCCCGCTGATCATCTCCAATATCGGAGATACGAAGACACTGGTGATCCATCCGGAATCCACCATCGCGGCACACATCTCCGACGAAGAGAAGCTGCAGTCCGGAGTATTCGAGGATCTGATCCGTATCAGTGTGGGAATTGAAGATATTGAAGATTTAAAAGAAGATTTCAAACAAGCGATAGAAAATAACCGATAAAATCTAAGAGCTGCACCAGCAGAGAAATGGAGAGTTCGTTATGGCAAAAGTAGATTACGCTACATTAAAAAAAGGTGGTTTCATGAGACAGAAGCAGAAAAATAATTTTTCTCTTCGTCTTGCCTGTGTAGGCGGTACACTTACCGCAGAAAACCTTAAGAAGATCGCAGAGGTAGCTGAGAAATACGGTGACGGATATGTACATCTTACTTCCAGACAGGGAGTTGAGATCCCGTTCATTAAATTAGATGATATTGATGATGTAAAGGATGATCTTGCAAAAGGCGGATGCAAGCCTGGTGTCTGCGGACCGAGAGTCCGTACAGTTACAGCCTGCCAGGGCAACGCTGTCTGTCCAAGCGGAAATATCAACAGCTATGACATTGCAGTGAAATTAAATGAAAGATATTTCGGAAGAGAGCTTCCTCATAAATTCAAATTCGGTGTTACCGGATGCCAGAACAACTGTCTGAAGGCAGAGGAGAATGATGTAGGAATCAAGGGAGCGGCTGAGGTCAGCTGGAAAGAGGATGCATGTATCCACTGTGGTGTCTGTGAAAAGGCCTGCAGAGAAAACGCCATCTCCTTTGAGGATGACAAGCTGGTGATCGATACAGAGAAATGTAACTACTGCGGCAGATGTGCAAAATCCTGTCCGGTGGATGCATGGGATGTAAACGAAGCATATATCGTTTCCTTTGGCGGAACGTTTGGAAATCACATCAGCAAGGGACAGGAATTCCTTCCGCTGATCACCTCTGAGGAGCAGCTTTTCAGAGTGACCGATGCAGCGATCCAGTTCTTTGATGATCATGCAAATCCGGGAGAGCGTTTTAAATTTACCATCGACCGGGTAGGCGCTGAAAAACTTCAGGAAGTTTTGAAAGGAGCATACAATGGCTGATATTAAGATTGATGATACCGTAGATATTACCGATGTGGTCTGCCCGGTAACCTTTGTAAAAGCAAAGGTAGCACTTGAGGAGCTGGATGACGGACAGATCCTGGCGATCAAAATGAACGATGGCGAGCCGGTACAGAATGTGCCGAGAAGCGTGAAGGAAGAAGGACATCAGATCCTGAAGCTCGAGGACAACGAAGACGGAACTTATACACTGATCGTAAGAAAAGTTGAAGAATAGGAGAACAGAGAAATGACAATCACAGTTGCAGGAAATAAAAAAGAGTACGAAGACGGACTGAAGCTTACAGAGCTTATTGAGAAAGAGGATATTGAAAGTCCTGAGTATGTAACCGTAACTATCAACGATGAATTCATCAGCAAGGCAGACGTTCCGGAAACAGAGGTAAAGGACGGCGACGTTGTTGAGTTCCTGTATTACATGGGAGGAGGCGCAAGATAATGGCTTTTACAAATGAGCAGCTTGAGCGGTACTCCCGCCATATCATCCTGAAGGAGGTTGGAGTAAAAGGTCAGAAAAAGCTTCTGAATGCCAAGGTTCTGATCATCGGAGCCGGCGGACTTGGAGCACCGGCAGCCCTTTACCTTGCAGCAGCAGGTGTGGGAACCATCGGGATCGCGGATGCAGATGAGGTAGATCTTTCCAATCTTCAGCGACAGGTCATCCACACAACTGCAGATGTCGGCAAACTGAAGGTAGAGTCTGCGGCTGAGACCATGAAAGCAATCAACCCGGACGTTACTGTAAATACATATCATACCTTTGTAGATTCCAGCAACATCATGGATCTGATCAAAGATTACGATTTCATTCTTGACGGAACAGACAACTTTCCTGCAAAATTCCTGATCAACGATGCCTGTGTAATGGCCGAGAAACCGTTTTCACATGCAGGGATCATCCGTTTCCAGGGACAGCTGATGACTTACGTTCCGGGACAGGGCCCGTGCTACAGATGTGCGTTCCAGAGCCCGCCGCCAAAGGATGCCGTACCGACCTGTAAGCAGGCTGGCGTGATCGGAGCCATGGGCGGAGTGATCGGAAGCCTTCAGGCAATGGAAGCGATCAAGTACATCATCGGACAGGGTGATCTTCTTACAGGAAGACTTCTTACCTACGATGCGCTGAAGATGACATTCCGTACCGTGAAGCTTCCGAAGAATCATCATTGCCCGGTATGCGGCGATGATCCGACGATCACAGAACTGATCGATTATGAGCAGGCTGTATGTGAATTAAAACACTAAAAATTAAGTATAGAAACCCATTGGAGGCTGCGAAGAAATGCTGAAATTAAAAAAAGAAGATTACGAGAAAATATTAGACCACTGCAGAAAAGGACTTCCCAATGAGTCCTGCGGCCTTCTGGGCGGGACCATTGAGGACGATGTAAAAACCATCGAGAAGGTGTATCTGCTGACAAATATCGATGAAAGCAACGAACACTTTTCCATGGACCCGAAGGAACAGCTGAGCGCGATCAAGGATATCCGTCAGAACGGATATCAGATGATCGGAAACTTTCATTCTCATCCGGAGTCTCCGTCAAGGCCTTCCGAAGAAGATAAACGACTTGCATTTGACCCGAACATCGAATATCTGATCCTCTCCCTTATGGATGCAGAAAATCCGGTGTTGAAGGCCTTTGGCGTAGATAAAGAGAAAAATGTAACGGTACATGAGCTTCAGATAACAGAGTGATGAGTATGAAAAACAGATTAAACACAAAGGAAATTACAACAGATGTGCTGATCATAGGCGGAGGTACCGCAGGCTGCTATGCGGCGCTGGTTCTCTCAGAACAGAAAGCCGGCAGGGTACTGATCGCAGAAAAAGCAAATATCAGACGAAGCGGCTGTCTGGCAGCAGGTGTTAATGCAATCAATGCCTACATTGTAAAAGGCCGCAAGCCGCAGGATTATGTAGATTATGCAACAAAGGATGCCGCCGGGATCGTAAGGCAGGACCTTCTTCTTACAGCAGCGGAGAATTTCAACGAAGTTACTGCGAAGATGGAAAAGCTTGGGCTTGTGATCCTGAAGGATGAAAATGGTGATTATGTAGCCAGAGGAAACCGTAACATCAAGATCAACGGTGAAAATTTTAAACCACTTCTTGCTAATGCAGTTAATAAAGCTGAGAACGTAGACGTTCTGAATTATGTAAATATCACAGACCTTCTTGTAAAAGACGGACAGGTTTACGGAGCGGTTGGTTTCTCTATTATGGAAGAAACCGCATACATTATCCGGGCAAAGGCAGTTCTTGCTGCAACAGGCGGAGCGGCCGGACTTTATAAGCCGAACAATCCGGGATTTTCCAGACATAAGATGTGGTATCCGCCGTTTAACACAGGTGCCGGATATGCAATGGGAATCCTGGCAGGTGCGGAGATGACATCCTTTGAGATGCGTTTTATCGCACTTCGCTGCAAGGATACCATTGCTCCTACGGGAACCATCGCACAGGGTGTCGGCGCAAAACAGATCAATGCAGCTGGCGAGATCTATGAGACAAAATACGGACTGACCACAAGCGAGAGAGTTTACGGAACAGTTCGGGAAAATCAGCTTGGCCACGGCCCGTGTTACCTGAAGACTACAGGGATCACGAAGGAACAGGATGAAGATCTTCTGAAGGCTTATCTCAACATGGCACCGAGCCAGACTCTGAAATGGATTGAAAGCGGAAAGAGCCCCAGCGAGCAGGATGTGGAGATCCAGGGAACAGAGCCGTATATCGTAGGCGGTCATACAGCCAGCGGCTACTGGGTAAATACAGGCCGTGAAACCACGGTAAAGGGGCTATATGCAGCTGGTGATGTTGCAGGCGGATGTCCGCAGAAATATGTAACAGGAGCTCTTGCAGAAGGAAAGCTTGCAGCATTGGATATGGTGAAACAGTTTAAGGCCGGAACTCTGAAGGAAGCAGATATTCAGACTGAGACAGAGATCAAGGTTCAGGAAGGGGAAATTCTTTCTCAGTACGAAAAGTTCCGAAATGAAGACGCACCGGCATTTTCCGTGGAAGAGCTGGAAGAGGCTATGCAGAAAGTCATGGATGAATATGCGGGAGGAATTGCTTCTAATTATCAGTTTAATGAGAAGCAGCTTGCTCTTGCAGATGAAAAAATCCTTCAGCTTCAGGCTCTTGCCGAAAAAACAGCGGCAGCAGATATGCATGAGCTGATGTTTGCATACGAACTTCGTGAGCGTCTCATTGTGTGCCGTTCACTGATCGCTCATCTGAAAAACCGCAAAGAGACCAGATGGCATTCTTTTAACGAAAATCTGGATCATCCGGAAACAGATGAGAAATTTTATAAATATGTAAATTCGAAACTGGAAAACGGCGAGATCAGGATGATTTTTCGCGACATTGTAAAGGAGGACACATATGAGCATACGAATTGATCAGAAAAAATGTGTTGGCTGCAGAAAATGCAGTGAAGTATGTCCGGGAACCCTGATCGTCATGGAAGACAAAAAAGCCGTGATGAAATATCCGAAAAACTGCTGGGGCTGCGTTTCCTGTGTAAAGGAATGTAAAGCCGGTGCCATCGACTTTTTCCTTGGTGCGGATATCGGCGGGAACGGAAGTATCATGAATGTAAAAAGCGAAGGGGATATCCTTCATTGGATCATTACAAAAACGGACGGTTCTACATCCGTGATCGATGTGGATCGACGGAATTCGAATAAATATTAGACCAGAAGATAAGTGCTGCCGGTTCTGGCGGCCGGAACAGGAGGATGAGATCAGATATGAGTGGATTATCACATTTGGATGAGCTGGAAGCAGAGGCAATTTATATCATCCGTGAAGTTGCAGCAGAGTGCGAGAAGCCGGTAATGCTTTATTCTATAGGAAAAGACAGTTCTGTAATGCTTCATCTTGCAATGAAGGCTTTTTATCCGGAGAAACCGCCATTTCCGTTTCTTCACGTAAATACAACATGGAAATTTAAAGAGATGATAGAGTTTCGTGACAAAACCGCGAAGGATCTGGGAATCGAAATGCTTGAGTACATTAATCAGGATGGTGTGAAGCAGGGTATCAATCCTTTTGACAGCGGCTCCGCATACACAGATATCATGAAAACGCAAGCACTGAAGCAGGCTCTTAAGAAATATGGTTTCACAGCTGCTTTTGGCGGCGGTCGTCGTGACGAGGAGAAAAGCCGTGCAAAAGAGCGTATCTTCTCCTTCCGTAATGCAGAGCAGGCCTGGGATCCGAAGAACCAGCGTCCGGAGATGTGGAAACTTTATAATACGGAGATCAATAAAGGCGAAAGCATCCGTGTTTTTCCGATTTCCAACTGGACTGAGACGGATATCTGGCAGTATATTAAGAGAGAAAATATCCCGATCGTTCCTCTTTATTTTGCAAAAGAGCGTCCGGTTGTATACAGAGACGGCAACATTATCATGGTGGATGACGACAGAATGCGTCTGAACCCGGGTGAGGAGCCGCAGATGAAAAAGGTCCGTTTCCGTACTCTCGGATGCTATCCTCTGACAGGTGGTATCGAGTCTGACGCGGAGACACTGGACGAGATCATTGACGAGACCTTAAGCTCTGTGGAATCTGAGAGAACCACACGTGTTATTGATTCCGACGGCGGAGCTGCAAGTATGGAAAAAAGAAAGAGAGAGGGGTACTTCTAGGATGAGCGGATTACTGAAATTTATCACTTGCGGAAGTGTAGATGATGGAAAATCTACACTGATCGGTCATATTCTTTATGATTCCAAGCTTTTATATGCGGACCAGGAAAAAGCCCTTCTTCTGGACAGCAAGGTAGGTTCCAGAGGTGGTGCCATTGATTATTCTCTTCTTCTGGATGGCCTGATGGCAGAACGTGAGCAGGGAATCACCATTGATGTTGCGTATCGTTATTTTACAACCGATAAAAGAAGCTTTATCGTTGCGGATACTCCCGGACATGAGGAGTATACAAGGAACATGGCGGTTGGAGCTTCCTTTGCTCAGCTTTCCATTATTCTTGTGGATGCGAAGCAGGGGGTTCTGGTCCAGACAAGGCGTCATGCACGTATCTGCGCTCTGATGGGTATCCATCATTTTGTATTTGCTGTGAACAAAATGGATCTTGTTGATTACAGTGAGAGTCGTTTTAATGAGATCGTAAAGGATATCAATGAGCTTTCTGAGACTCTGGGGCTTCAGGATGTTGTGATCATTCCTGTCAGTGCTACAGAGGGTGATAACGTAACGAAGAAGTCTCCGAATATGCCCTGGTATACGGGGAAAGCTCTTCTGGAGCATCTTGAGACTGTGGATGTTTCAGAGGCTGAGAATGTCAGCGAGTTTTATCTGCCTGTTCAGCGTGTTTCTCGTCCAAACCATGAATTTCGCGGTTTCCAGGGCCAGATCGAGAGTGGTCGGGTTCATGTAGGCGATATCATCACAACGCTCCCAAGCAACGAGACAGCGGCTGTTAAGACGATCCTGGTGGGCAGTGACGATCGTGAGGAGGCTGTTGCCGGCCAGGCTGTTACGATACAGCTGGATAAAGAGGTGGATGTAAGCCGTGGATGTGTTCTTACCAATAATAATGAGATCCCTGTTGCAAAGGGCTTTGAGGCTACGCTTCTATGGATGGATGATTCCAGGCTTGAAGTGGGCAAGGAGTATCTTGTGAAGCTTGGTACCAAGAAGATCGCAGGTGTGGTTAAGAGTATTGAGTTTAAGACGGATGTAAATACCGGGGAGCATCTGCATGCGGATACGATCGAGAAGAATGAGATCGCTCTTTGCAAAATCGGTCTTTCTGATAAGGTTGTGCTGGATGAGTTTAAGAGGAATAAGACTCTTGGTGAGCTGATCCTGATCGACCGTGTGAGTCATATGACTTCTGCATGTGGTGTTGTGGAATCGGTTGATACTGAGGGGGAGAAGCCTTATTTCCAGAAGGATGATGTGAAGGTTGGCGGTTATGTTTTTGAGGAGTTTTATTTTAACCTTGAGAATGCGCTGCTTTCCAAGGCGGATAAAGAGGTTAAGACTTATCATGTAGGGGATGTGGTGCCTGTTGAGGGTGACAGCTTTGAGTATCCGGGCTATTTTGATATTGTTTCTCTGGAGGATAGCGCGGCTGTTCTGATCCGTGATAAGAGGGTGCAGGATATTATTCCGCTGGATGAGTATGTGTTTATGGGGCTTCCTGTTGTGGATGAGAGAGGTTTTGCCCTGGAGATCCGCAGTAATGATGATTATCAGATGTTTTTGAGGGAATTTGAGGCTGCTGATAATAAGTCGGAGTTTCATAATAAGTGGTTTAAGTTTGAGACTTACAGGAGGATTGTCTGCACGGATAATTTCTGGATGATCTGATCTGACCTGATTTGACCTTACCGGATTGGGTGGCGGATGTGGATTGGATTATACGTTTGAAGCTGATCGGGTGAGGGGTAGGTTGTGATTGGTTGTCTGAGTGAAAGATTATATCAGATTATGTGGTCCTATGTCAAGATTTAGTACAAATTAAAATGAGAAGTTCTGCCTGCTAAGCAGCAGACAGTAACATACCCCTCTCATACAGCTTTT
>NZ_JBQHWA010000047.1:0-16773 GCF_052064225.1 Blautia massiliensis (ex Liu et al. 2021)
GGACTGCGATGGCATAAATTGCTATTTTGTTAGCTGAAATATTGAATTTTTAAGGTGCGAAGCCCATTTGGGGTATGGGAAGTCTTAGTTAATAAATATTTACAGGAATTTGGATGCAGGAGATTTTTACTTATGCTGATAATAAAAAACAGCAACTTGAGTCCGATCCCTCAGCTGCAGTTTATCCAGAATGGAACTGAGATAATTTCGTACCGTTCCCTCACTGAGAAACAGTTCTGCGGCAATCTCCTTATTGCTGTATCCGTTGGCAATCAGCCTGATGATATCCAGCTCCCGTTCGCTGATGTTTCTGGAAGCATAATCAAATCCGTCGGAAGACTGCAGGAGTTCAGGGATTTTGGATATGATCTCTGTGCCGAATACGGTCTGGCCGGAGTAAACCGCCTGAAGAGCCGGAAGAATGCTGGTATGATCCTGCTTCAGAAGATAACCCTTTGTGCCGAGGCGGAGGGCTTTTACAATATATTCATCATCGGAAAAAGTAGTCAGAAGAAGAATTTTTGCCTCCGGAAATTCGCCCAGGATCTTTCTGGAAGCTTCCAGTCCGTCCATTCCTTTCATACGGATATCCATCAGAAGAATATCCGGAAGATACTCTCTGTACAGAGAGCAGGCTTCTTCACCATCAGAGCCGGTGGCAGTCACTTTGATATCCGGGTTTGCTTCAAGAATGGTTTTTAGTGCTCCTGCAACCAGGCAGTCGTCGTCTACGATTATAATTTTCATGTCAAAAGCTCCTGTTTATGAGTTATAAAAAGTAAATTTACAGATCAGAAAAAACAGACGGATCCAATATGCAGGGAAAGTACTTTGATCAAATCAGGAAGGTTTCCGGCAAAGTGAGAAATATCTGTCTGATTCAATTAGAAACAGATTTCGGGATCGTCACAAAGATCCGAAAACCATTCTCCTGCGTAATCTGGACCGTACCGCCCAGCGCCTTTGCACGGTCACGGATATTGGACAGTCCCATACCACCGGAAGTATTTTTTGCCTTATTGCTGTCTGATCCAGTTTGAATATCCGGAATTTCATTTTCCGGTGTCCCATTATCCTCAATGCACAATTGATAAAGTGCAGGATGCTCCCGCAGAAGAATATCCACAGAATCCGCGTTACTATGCCGCATCACATTGGAAAGCCCTTCCTTTGTAATACTGATCAGACTGTATTTCACCTCTCTTGGAATCTGCCTGGACATATCATAAGTAAGATTCACCGGGCAGAAGGTGAAATCCTTTACAAGTCCTTTTATGGCATCTTCCAGATCTATCGCATCGTCATGAAGATCATGTACACTGGAACGGATGCTGTTCATAGCACTGTTCAGGGATTCTTCCAGATTTCCAAGCAGAGGATCAAGAGAATCATTTTTGTTGATGGTTTTGCAGGCAGCAGTCATAAGGATAGAACGGGATAGTACATGTCCCACATTATCATGGATCTCTCTGGCAATTCTGTTTCGCTCGCGCAATGTAGCAGCATAAATCTCGTAATCCTGTTTTTCCAGAAGTGCCTTGTTTTTTTCAGAAAGAAGAAGCATATGTTCCTCACTGTCATCCCGGATCTGATGAAAATCCTGGTAAAGAGCCTGATATTTTCCGGCATAGAGCCAGAGAAAAAATGAGAGAACGAAACCAAAAATCCCAAGCAGACAAAGAACTGCCGGAAATCTATTGATCTGAAAAACCAGAAATCCCCAAAGTGGAAGCGCAGCCACTGCCAGAGGAAAAAGCCCGGCAGATAAGGTCTGATACAGCAGCAGCGGGAAAAACAGAAGAAGATCCGAAAAACACAGGGAACATAATCCAAAGATTACATAGCTTCCTGCAAGAACCGGAATGATATTTCCGGCGGGTTTCAATACTGGCAAAGAATTGTGTGAACAGGATTCTGTTTTACATACCCTGCACAGATAAGTAATGCAGCAAAGGATCACCGCAAAAAGGAGGGCAAACACAAGAGCCTGATCTGCAGGCACATAAAAAAATGTTAAAGTACTGTATAAAAGCAATAGTATGGAATCTGTAAAATAACGCATAAAAAATATACCCTCCTTTCTCAGAATTACAGCATTTTCCGAAAGTCAGGCAGATAATCGGCTAAAATTATCGTATCCTGTTCCGGGAGAACCCCTTTTGCTGCACAAATTTCTGAAATCAATGTGTCTTTATTATAATATACCGGTTCCTTCCCTGCAAAGAAAAATCTATCCTTCTGAAAAAGACATGACATTTGTCATTCGCAGGTGGTGACATTCAACACTTGGAGCAGACAGAAGAAAAGGATATAATGGCATCATAGAAGAAATATGAATTTCTGCGAAAAAGACATAAAAGTCCTGCTTAACGGACTGTAAAAAAGGAGGAAAACATATGCCACAGAGTATGGTCCACATGGAAAATCTGGTAAAACGATACGGTGATCTTACCGCACTGAATCATCTGGAACTGGATATCCGGGAGGGTGAGATCTTCGGATTACTTGGTCCCAATGGCTCGGGAAAGACAACGGCCATCAGCTGCCTCTTGTCACTTCTGAAATATGACAGAGGTGAAATAAAGATATTCGGAGAAGAGATGAAGCCGGACAGCTATAAGCTCAAGGAACAGATTGGGATCGTGCTTCAGAATGTAGCCGTTTTTGATGAGCTGACAGTGCAGGAAAATATCGATTATTTCTGTGGCCTTTACATACAGGACAGGAAACGGAGAAAAGAGCTGGTGGAGGATGCCATTGAATTTACAGGTCTTGAAGATTTCCGCAAAATGTACCCTAAGAAGCTTTCCGGGGGCCTTTTACGAAGATTGAACATTGCCTGCGGGATCGCCCACAAGCCAAGACTGATTATTATGGATGAGCCGACGGTAGCTGTAGACCCACAGAGCAGAAACAAGATCCTGGAAGGAATCCAGACGCTGAACCACCAGGGCTCCACCATTATCTACACATCCCATTACATGGAAGAAGTGGAGCAGATCTGTACCAGGATCGCCATCATGGATCACGGAAGAGTCATCGCTCAGGGAACAAAGGAACAATTGAAGCAGATGATCAAAACAGGAGAGACCATTACCGTAGAAGCCATTGCCCTGGAAGAAAAAAATCTCCGGGATATCCGCACACTGGAGCATGTGTTTGATGTGCAGTATGAAAAACAGGTGCTGGTCGTGCGCTGTACCGATGCGAAGCATAATCTGATCCGTCTTCTTAATTATCTGCAAAGCCAGGATATTTCTTTTGGAAGAGTCTTTTCCGAACTGCCTACATTAAATGATGTCTTTCTGGAGATCACCGGAAAACAGCTGAGAGATTAGGAGGGATGGGAGATGTTGCATTTACTGAAATACAGTTTTCTTTCCAAGATCCGGAATTTTAACATTGTATTCTGGCCGCTTGTCTTTCCGCTTGTGCTTGGAACTTTTTTCTATTTTGCATTCGGAAATATCAATGAGGCAGATTTTCAGACGGTTCCGGTGGCAGTGGTGAAGGAAGCTTCTGCGGATACGTTTTTTATGACCTATCTGGATGAAGTGGAAAAAAGCAGTCCGGATCTTTTAAAAGCAGAAGAAATGTCGGAAAAGGAAGCGCTGGAAGCACTGCAGGATAAAAAAGTAGAAGGGATTTATTATGTGGGAAAAGAGCCTTCCCTTACAGTAGAAGGAACCGGCATAGAAGAAAGTATCCTTCAGACAGTTCTTGACAGCTGTGAAAACACCAGAACGACTATCACCAATATCATGAAAAAAAATCCGCAGATGGATATGGAAACCATGAAACCCTTGTTAAGTTCCGACAGCCTGGTAAGGGAAGTCTCTCTTGGTGGCCGGACCATTGACGGAAATGTGCAGTTCTTTTACGCACTGATCGCCATGGCCTGCCTGTATGGATGCTTTATCGGATTTGGCTCTGCGATCGGGATCCAGGCCAATATCACACCTCTGGCAGCCAGACGGTGTGTAACGCCGACCCACAAGCTGAAGCTGATCCTTACAGACCAGCTGACATCTTTTGCTCTGGGCTATGTGGACGTGATCATTCTGATCCTGTATCTCCGGTATATTCTCAATCTGGATTTTCAGGGACAGATGGGAAAAATGCTGGTGGTATCTTTTTTCGGAAGTCTCATCGGTGTATCTATGGGAATGTTTATAGGCAGCTTCGGAAAAATGCAGGAAGGCGTCAGAATCGGGCTCATGCTTGGAATCTCTATGGTAAGCAGCTTTCTTGCCGGACTGATGAACGGAAATATGAAGGATATCGTGGAAAAAAGTGTTCCGTTTGTGAACCGGATCAATCCTGCATCACTGATCGCAGACGCGTTTTACTGTATCAATGTATATGATGATATGACCAGATACTATAGAAATCTGATCACACTGGCGGTAATGTGCGTGGTGCTGGTGATGGCATCCTTTTTCATGGTCAGGAGGGAACGTTATGACAGTATTTAAAGGCTATATGAGGATCATGAAAAAAAATACAGGTCTGATCCTCCTGTATCTGGGCGTTTTTTTCGGAGTGACAATGGCACTTCAGGCAGCGGCCGGTAAGGAAACTTATACCAGCTATGAAAGCGAAAAAATAAAGATCGGAGTGGTGGATAAAGACAACGGACCACTTGCAGAAGGACTGGTAAAATGGCTTGAAGGTACGCATCACGTGACCATGCTGGAGGATAACAGGGAGAAGCTTCAGGAAGAGCTTTTTTACAGAAATGTAGAGTACATCGTGGTGATTCCTGAGGATTTTTATGAGAACTGTATGGTAAACGGTGAAAGTATTTCTGTAACCAAGGTGCCTGGATCTTATTCGGCATATTATGTGGATCAGCAACTGGAGAGCTGTCTGAATACAATGCGGACATATCTGAAAGCCGGTTTTTCCCAGAAGGAAGCGGCAACAGCGATCCTGGATAAAAAAAGAGGAGAAGTCACCATGCTGGATACAGATGAAAACAGTGGTACGTCCGGATGGCTCTATTATTTCCGATATATTCCATATCTGTTTCTTGCATTACTTTGCTATGTGATGGGATATGTTCTGATGGCTTTCAAAAAAGACGATATACCAAAGAGAATGCAGGCATCTGCGATCTCTGCAAGACGACAGAGTCTGGAAGGGCTTCTGGCCATGTTTATCATGGGCGGGGGCTTATGGGGAATCGGTATGGCTGGAGCCATCCTTATGTATGGAAAAACATTTCTCGGTTCAGAAAATTTCGGATACTATGTACTGAACACTCTGGTAATGATGGCAGTGGCACTTTCACTTTCCTATCTGATCGGTCTTTTTGTAAAAAACAGCAACATGTTAAGCGGGATCGCAAATATCCTGTCTCTTGGAATGTGCTTTCTGTGTGGTGTGTTTGTTCCCATGAATATTATGGACAGAAACGTCCTGAAAGTGTCTCAGTTTCTTCCTGTTTACTGGTATGAAAACGTAAATGAGACTCTTGGAAGTTATAGCCACCTAACAGGTGAGGCATCTGTATCGGTGTGGAAAGGCATTGGACTGGAAGCTATGTTTGCGGTAGTTTTTGTCTGCATGATCCTGGCAGTGACCAGGTATCAGCGGCAGAAATAACAGAAAATAATAGCAGATGGCTGTTAATTATGGTAGGATATAGCTGATAAAGATGATTTGCGGAGAAAAACATGAAAAAAATACAAGTTTTACTAAAACCACAATGCAATGCAGAAATTCAAAATCAGTTTGCAACAAAATTCGGAGATCAGTGCGAATTTACATTTCAGGGCAAGGAAACTGAGGATGCGATCGCAGCAGCAGAAGTAGTGATCGGAGAGCCAGAGGAAGAAGAAATCCTGAAAGCAGAAAATCTTCGCTGGATCCAGCTGACCTGGGCCGGTGCGGACAAATATACAAAAATGAAAGCATTCCCGACAGGAGTTACATTAACCAATGCTTCCGGCGCTTTTGGAAAGATCATATCAGAATATGTGATCGGGAATATCATTGCGCTGTACCGTGAACTTCCGAACTACTGGAAGAACAAACAGAAACACCTCTGGGTACAGAATCGATCATCAGAAACCATATATGGAAAAAACATTCTCATCCTGGGAACAGGGGATATAGGAAGAAATATTGCCCATAGAATGAAAGCGTTTGAAACGCATGTGACTGGAATAAAAAGAACTGCAGTCCCGGAGCATTTGCAGCAGATGAAAGAGTTTGATGAGGTATATGATCTGACAGCGCTGGATCAGCAGCTTCAGAAAGCGGACATTGTGATCGGCTGTCTCCCGGGAACACCGGAAACAAAAGGCCTTCTGAATTACGAACGGCTGTATTCCATGAAAAAAGATGCAATTCTGGTTAATGTAGGAAGAGGAAGCCTCATTCCAACAGAAGACCTGATCAGAGTACTGGAGGAAGGCCACTTAAAAGGAGCGGTCCTGGATGTATTTGAAACAGAACCATTGCCGGAGACATCACCTCTTTGGAATATGGAAAACGTCCTTATCACTCCACACATTGCAGGCCCGAGTTTCGGTGGAAACGCTGAAGTCCAGGATATGATCTGGAACATCTGTATGGAAAATATGGAACGATATCTGAATGGAAAAAAATTAAAAAATATTGTCCGGTTAAAGGAGGGGTATTAAATAAAAAAGACAGTTACAAGCTTCTTCTGATAAACTGTGAAGCAGTTATCCGGTTATGAGCAAGTAGCGAAGCGGATGCTTTTATCCGCTTGACTAAAAATACATTTATGGATATTTAAGAAAGAGACAGAGTGCATAATGATAACACGCCAGAAATTGATCGATCAGATAGAAAAATACAAGCCATATAATGAGCAGGAAGAAAAAGATAAAATCCTGATCCTGGACTGGATCAGAAATAATGAGAATGCTTTTTCCAGGGAAAATGCAGTAGCCCATATGACAGCTTCTGCCTGGGTAGTAAACAGAGAACGGACGAAAGTCCTTATGGTATATCACAACATATACAATTCCTGGTCCTGGCTTGGAGGACATGCAGATGGTGAGAAGGATTTACTGTCCGTTGCTGTCAGAGAAGTAAAAGAAGAGGCAGGGATTTCCAATGTTCGTCCGGTGTCAGAAGAGATTTTTTCCCTGGAATCCCTGACTGTAGACGGCCATGTGAAAAAAGGAAAATATGTATCCAGCCATCTGCACTTTAACCTAACATATCTCCTTGAGGCAGATTCAGAAGAGGCTGTTTCCATAAAAGCAGATGAAAACAGCGGTGTAGCCTGGTTTTCACCGGAAGAAGCATTGATGAGATCAACAGAACCGTGGTTTGTGGAACATGTTTATATTAAGCTTTTGAAGAAAATGAATCTATGTTATAATGGGATAAAGACAAAAGAGGTTTGACATTGACTGAGCAAATACGAAAAGCCGGAGGAGGCATAGAAAAATAAGATGAAATGTCCATATTGCGGAGGCGAAATGTGTGAAGGCCAGATCCATTCCTTCAATTCAGGAATAGAATGGAGGAGCAGAGGTGAATCTATGCGATTAAACACCGAAAAAGGCCTGTCGAAAATGCTATATGGGGATCGGATCGAGGCTTATCGCTGCGAGCATTGTAAGAAGATCCTTATATCTTATGAATGATCTTCTTATTGTAATGCAGGATATAGTTTTGCGGGGATCGACGGGAAGCAAGGTTAAAATAAAAGAATAAAGGACTGGATTGTATGAAAATGCAGTCTTTTTTTTATTCATAAGGAATAGGGAAACTGTTAGCTGAGAAAGGGGGAAACAAACATGAAAAATTATTCAGAGGATGCGGACAGACAGTATCACATTCAGGTAGCAAAAGGAGAAGTGGGACGTTACATTATTTTACCGGGAGATCCGAAACGCTGCAAAAAGATCGCACAGTATTTTGAGGATCCGGTTTTGGTAGCAGATAACCGGGAATACGTAACATACACCGGAACACTGGACGGAGTGAAGGTAAGTGTGACATCTACCGGAATCGGCGGACCGTCCGCTTCTATCGCAATGGAAGAGCTGTATCAGTGCGGGGCTGATACATTTGTACGCATCGGAACCTGCGGTGGAATGCAGCCAGAGGTAAAAAGTGGTGATATTGTTGTTGCAACGGGCGCGATCCGTATGGAGGGCACCAGCAAAGAGTATGCACCTATTGAATTCCCGGCAGTGGCAAATCTGGAAGTGATCAATGCACTTGTGGAAGGAGCAAAGAAAGAAGGATGTGAATTCCACATAGGTGTGGTACAATGTAAGGATTCCTTTTATGGCCAGCATGAGCCGGAAACCAAGCCGGTCAGCTATGAACTGATGAATAAATGGGAAGCGTGGAAACGTCTTGGCTGTCTTGCGTCGGAGATGGAATCCGCTGCTCTTTTTATAGTGGCAAGCCATTTAAAAGTACGTGTGGGCTCCTGCTTCCTGGTGCTTGCAAATCAGGAAAGAGAGAAGCTGGGTCTGGATAATCCTGTGGTACATGATACCGATAAGGCAATCCAGGTTGCAGTGCAGGCGATCCGTGAACTGATCCGTGCAGATCAGGCACAGAAAAAAGAAGAATAACGTATACATGCCTGATTCAGGAAAGGTGGGAAAATTATGGAAGAAAAACAGATCAAAGAAATGATCGATCTGGCGATCAGACAGATGGACTATTCCTATGCGCCATACTCACATTTTCATGTAGGGGCGGTACTTCTTGCAAAAAACGGTACCTATTATACCGGGTGTAACATAGAAAATGCTGCCTATACTCCAACAAACTGTGCGGAAAGAACTGCTTTTTTCAAAGCGGTCAGTGAAGGCATGAGAGACTTTCAGGCAATCTGTATCGTTGGCGGCAAGGATGGTGTTCCTACAGAGTATGCAGCACCCTGTGGAGTATGCAGACAGGTTATGATGGAGTTCTGTGATCCGGAAACCTTTCAGATCATACTGGCAGTCAGCAGAGAAAAATATGATATCTTTACGTTAAAGGAACTGTTGCCATTTGGATTTGGACCGGATAATCTGAAGAAACTGAAGTGATAAGCGCATGTGGATACGTGCAGAGATTTTCACGATATGAATGCAGTGAGAAGTAAAATATTGAAAAGTGATCGCCCGGATGTTGATATGACAGGCCGGGCGATCACTTTTTCTGCCATACAATAAAAAACGCTGAAAATCCTTAATTAAGGTTTTTCAGCAATTCTAATAGCAGGGGATGAGAGAATCGAACTCCCACCAAAGGTTTTGGAGACCCCTATCATACCATTTGACCAATCCCCTATATTAAATTGTGTTTTCATCACTGTTGCAATTATACATATAAAATATACAATTGTCAAGAGATGAGAGTGCTTTTTGTATAATAAAATATAAATAAAAATTCTTCCTGTCATAAATCGGCAGAAAAACGGAGATGGAGGGATTTGAACCCTCGCGCCGGTTGCCCGACCTACCGCATTTCGAGTGCGGACCCTTCAGCCACTTGGGTACATCTCCGGATGCAAACCTTTATTATTATATAAGGTATCCGGAGAAAGGTCAATCTTTTTTAAAACTTTTCTTTTTTGTATTATTGACGAATCTTCCAGACTATAATATGATAATGAGATAAAGTGTACAGACAGAAGTGGATGTGCAGAAATGGAGGGAATTATGAGCGATAAGAAATCAGCGATTCTCAGAGCGGCGAAAGGTCTTACTGAGAATTATGCTTCAGAAGAACTTTTTATGCCGAAGAGCGGCAGACGTCTGCCGAACCGTTCGGTGATCATTGATATAGTAAGAGATCTGAAATCTATTGTATTTCCGGGATATTTCAGTACGGATACCAGTGCTACCGTATTTCCGGAGTATTATGTGGGACACAGACTGAATGATCTTTATGACAGATTGAAGAATCAGATCGAGATCGCACTTCTTTATCACGGAGAGGAACCGGAAGAAGCAGCAGCTCATGCAGACAGAACTGCCTGTGGATTTTTTGAGCAGCTTCCTGAGATCCAGAGACTGCTTCTGACAGATGTACAGGCTGGTTTTGATGGTGACCCCGCAGCCAAGAGCAAGGAAGAGATCATTTTTTCATATCCGGGATTATTTGCTATCTACGTGTATCGTCTGGCACATGTTCTTTATAAAGAAGAAATCCCATTTATCCCGCGCGTGATGTCGGAATATGCTCATGGCCGTACAGGAATCGATATCAACCCGGGAGCGACCATCGGAGAGTATTTCTTTATCGATCATGGTACCGGTGTGGTTGTAGGTGAGACTACAGAGATCGGAAATAATGTAAAACTGTATCAGGGAGTGACACTGGGAGCGCTTTCCACAAGAAAGGGACAGCAGCTTGCCAATGTAAAACGTCATCCGACGATTCGTGATAATGTAACGATCTATTCTAATTCCACAGTGCTCGGTGGTGAGACGGTTGTAGGAGAGAATACGATTATAGGTGGTAATACCTTTATCACAGAATCCATTCCTGCAAATACCAAGGTCAGTGCAAAAAGTCCGGAGCTTGTGATCAAGAAACCGAAGGCCCAGGTTTCTGCCACAAATGTATGGGAGTATTGATAAAAAATCCAATAAATAAAAAAAATAAAAAATTTAAAAAAACCTGTTGACAAATAAAACAGTATGCTATATACTAATCATCGTTGCAGCGGTCAAGCGATCGGTAATCACCGAAGCGACGATGCGCGGGTGTAGTTCAATGGTAGAACACCAGCCTTCCAAGCTGGATACGTGGGTTCGATTCCCATCACCCGCTTATGCGATAGTGGCGTAGTTGGTAACGCGCGACCTTGCCAAGGTCGAGACCGCGGGTTCGAGCCCCGTCTATCGCTCTCATCGAAGGATGAAGATTTATAATTTCATAACTGCGGGTGTAGTTCAATGGTAGAACACCAGCCTTCCAAGCTGGATACGTGGGTTCGATTCCCATCACCCGCTTGTGCGATAGTGGCGTAGTTGGTAACGCGCGACCTTGCCAAGGTCGAGACCGCGGGTTCGAGCCCCGTCTATCGCTCTTCGGAACTCTGAGAATGATCAGAGTTCTTTTTTGTTGCGAAAAAATCCTCTGCTTTATTTTTATGCAGCAGAGGATTTTTCGCGTTATGTGTTACTGCGTAGCTTATTCAGTTGTTTCACCCTGATCGATCAGAGTATAGAAGGTCAGAAGATAAAGCCCGCATAAGCCTACAAGTCCGTAGATGATCCGGGAGAGCCAGCTCATGCTTCCGAACAGGAATGCTACCAGATTAAAATTAAAGAAGCCGATCAGACCCCAGTTTATGGCACCGACCACAGCAATGGTCAGGGTGAAGTACTGCAGACATTTATTTGACATAAGTCACCATCCTTTCGTTATACATGAAATAGTTTTTCATAGAATCGAAAAAATATACACAGGAATGAGAAAAAGAAAAACGGAAATTTCTGCCAGCCATGAAAAAATCATGAAGGAGAAATTTCCGTTTTCCTTTCATATGCAAGATAAAATGTAAATTTCCGGTTTATCGAATTTGGATCGTAAATATCCGCCAGGCGATTCCGATATCTTACTTCAGCTTCAGAATCTGAGAGGTTGTCTGTCCGCCGCTTACATTCAGAGTTTCTTTGCCCTGAAGCGTTACATCACTGGTAGTATCCTTCAGAAGAAATACCTGGCATACAGTGACGGTTTTTCCGGGATCAATGGTGCTCATGTAGTTATCTACAGCATCATCGCTGGCTTCCGGATAAGTTCCTTCCAGAACTTCTCCGTTCTGGGAAGCCTGCAGGGTGAAGTCTACAAATGCACTGGACTGGGAATCGCCGGAGTTTGTATAGTCGTAGTAGATCATCAGACAGGGATTTCCGCCGTAGTCCTTGGAAATCGCAAACTGTTTGAAACGGACGGAGAATTTGTCAGTTGTAATATCAATGGATGCACTTGTGCCCTCAGCAGAAGCCGTGCTGCCTGGGGTGGAAGAATCCTCTGCAGCGGCAGAACTGCTATCTGTGCTGTCATCCGTAAGCTGGGATGATATTTCGTCTTTTACGCTTTTGAAGTTTGCGCACATAACCTTGACTGTGGTGTCATCCAGAGAAACGATTTTCCAGTCGCTGCCGATTTTGATCAGAGGATAGGTAATATCGATCTCACTGTATTTCTCATCAGCTGTGGAAGCATTTTCGGCAAGAAGTGCAGCGAGCATTTCCTGGATATCATCCTGTGTCATTTCCTTTCCGGCATAGGCTGCGACAGCAACCTTACGGGTGTATTCCTGAATAGTTGCTGCATAGATATTGGTTCCGTCAATATATTTCATGTGAACCGTTATCCTGGCAGTTCCGTTCTGGATGTCAAATTTGTTTTTGGTGATCTTGTAGGTCATTTTTTTGTTGACGGTAGTGAAGAAATCTGTGTAAGCAGAATCACGGATATCTGCATCATCCAGAGCGCTGAGATCATGACTCTGGAGAAGGTTCTCCATTGTGGTAAAATCCATGTTCTGCATTCCTGTGAGAAATTCTTCTGTGGCTTCTACCGGTTTATGGCGCTGCATCATATACCAGGCGGTTCCGCCGGCTGCGGCAGCGATCAGAAGGATGATCAGACAGATCACGAGAGGCTTTTTGCTTTTTTTCTTTCTGTGGGGAGTGTCGTCTTCAAAATCATTGGAGATCAATGATCTGGAGAGCTCATCGTCATAAAAATCATTATTGTCTTCTGTATTCATTATTCCTCCTTATAATAAGTCATTCTGGTTTTCGGGTGGGTGGGTCAGAGGATATCTGTTTGCATTTGCGGGCAAACAGCATCACCCTATGTTACCGTAATGATTATATCATAGGTTTACTGTTTGAGAAACCCCCTGTGTTATGATATACTGGAAGACACAGAAAAAGTGGTTGAGTACAGGTGACAAAGCGGAATGCGAATGCCCGCTTTATGCAGCAGAAAAGGTGAGGTGAAATATATGTTACGGACAATTCAGTATTCATTTCCTTCAAAAGCAGACGGATTGGAAATTTCCTGCCTGGCAGTAGTGCCGGAGTTGGAACGTAATGAGAAATACCGTGGGATCATACAGATCGTTCACGGAATGAGTGAGTACAAGGAACGCTACATTCCTTTTATGGAATATATGGCAGAGCGAAAATATATAAGTGTGATCCATGATCACCGTGGCCATGGGAAAAGCGTACGCAGTAAAGAGGATCTTGGGTATATGTACGGTGGTGGGGCGGATGCCATGCTGCAGGATATCCATACGGTGAACTGCTTGATCAAGGATCATTTCCCAGGTATTCCGCTGATCCTTTTCGGACACAGCATGGGATCTCTGGCAGTTCGTGCCTATGCAGCGCATCATGACAGCTGTATGGATATGCTGATCATCTGCGGCTCACCCAGCTATAATGTATTTCGTCCGGTCGGAGTAGCTCTGGCAAAGGCGGGAAAGACTGTTTTCGGGGCTAAACACAGTGCGGGTCTGATCGAGATGATGTCTTTTGGAAGCTATGCAATGCGCTTCAAAAAAGAAAAAAACCGTTTTTCCTGGATCTGCTCTGATCCGCAGGTTGTGCAGGATTATTCGGATTCAGAATACTGTGGATTTACCTTTACGGATGATGCATATCTGGCACTTTTTGACCTGATGAAAAGAGCCTATGATGTGAAGCACTGGAAATGTACAAAGCCGGAAATGCCGGTGCTGTTTATCAGTGGGGCGGAGGATCCCTGCATGGGAAATGTGAGACAGTTTGCGAAGTCTGTCCGCGCCATGCGTTGTGCAGGATACCGGGATGTCCGGGGAAAATTATATCCGGGAATGCGCCACGAGATCCTGAATGAGAAAGACAGGGAAAAGGTTTATCATGATATATTTACATATATCTGCAAAAAAGGACTTTGAACGCTCTGTGACAGAGTGATATAATAAAAATCTGAGTGCTCCTGCAGACATCTGTGAGAGGGCGCAACTACTGAGAAAACAGGAGGATTCGTAAATTATGAGAGCAAGTGGGATTTTACTTCCGGTATCCAGTCTGCCATCGAAATATGGGATCGGATGCTTTTCTGAGGAAGCATATGAGTTTGTAGACCAGCTGGCAAGAGCAGGACAGAAATACTGGCAGATTCTTCCTCTCGGACCTACCGGATATGGAGATTCACCATACCAGTCTTTTTCTACCTTTGCGGGAAATCCGTATTTTATTGATCTGGAGGCTTTTGTAAAAGAGGGATATCTGGATAAAAGTGATTGCGAGGACTGTGACTGGGGTACAAACGAGAGCTATGTGGATTATGAGAAGATTTATAATTCCAGATTTCGACTTTTGAGAAAAGCCTTTGAAAATTATGACTGTGAGACAGATCAGGAATACCGTAAGTTTGTAAAAGAAAATGCTGCCTGGCTGGAAGATTACAGCCTGTATATGGCAATCAAGGACAGCTTGAATGGGATCAGCTGGATCGAATGGCCTACGGAACTCAAAAACAGAGAAAAAGCTGCATTGGCTGAAGAAAGAGAGAAGCTTGCAAAAGAAGTGGGATTTTACTGCTTCCAGCAGTTCTGCTTTTTTAAACAGTGGACAGCACTGAAAGCTTATGCAAATGCTAAGGGAGTGGAGATGATCGGAGACATCCCGATCTACGTTGCGTTTGACAGTGCGGATGCCTGGGCACAGCCGGAATTGTTCCAGTTTGATAAGGAAAATATTCCGATCGGCGTTGCCGGATGTCCGCCGGATGCTTTTTCCGCCACAGGGCAGCTTTGGGGAAATCCGCTTTATGACTGGGAATATCACAAGAAAACAGGCTATGCATGGTGGACACGCCGAATGGCAAATTGTATGAAGCTTTATGATGTGGTAAGGATCGACCATTTCAGAGGTTTTGATGAGTATTATTCCATTCCGTACGGAGATAAAACTGCCCAGTTCGGTCACTGGGAAAAGGGACCGGGAATGGATCTGTTCCGTGCGCTTGAAAAGAATCTTGGAAAGCTGGATGTGATCGCAGAGGATCTTGGTCTCCTTACAGACAGTGTGATTGAGATGGTGGAAGAATCCGGATTCCCGGGAATGAAGGTATTGCAGTTTGCTTTTGACGAGAATGAGGACAGTTCGTATCTGACGCACAGATATGAAAGGAATTGCATTGTTTACACAGGTACTCATGACAATGAGACAACAAGAGGATGGTTCCGCAATCTGAGCCAGCATGACCGAAATTTTGCCAGGGCCTATATTGGCTGTGAGGGCAAGCATGAGACTGCGGCAGTGTGGAGCATGATACGTGCGGCGATGTCCAGTGTTGCAGATCGCTGTGTGATCCCGGTACAGGATTATCTCGGCCTTGGAAATGAGGCAAGGATCAATGAACCGTCAACTCTTGGTGACAACTGGAAGTGGCGTATGAAAAAAGGCCAGCTCAATGAAACAATTATTCAGAAGATTTATAAAATGACAAAGCTTTATGGAAGACTTGTAAAAGAAGAAACGGAAGAGAAGGAAAAAACAGAAGCTGACAGGGAAAAGATATCTGACAAATAGAGAAATATAAGGATATCAGAAAGGACAGAAATACATCATGGAAGAACAGAAAAGAGAAAATAAGGAAGAGCTGCAACAGGAAACTGCTGAGGAAAAGAATTCCGGACAGGGAAATTCTTCCACAAGAAGCAGTCTTCTGTGGATCTTTGCAGGCGGTTATCTTGTGTATACAGGATATCGTCTCTGCGCCAGTGTCATAAGCGGAGCAGAAGACTCCGGTGTGGTATTTCTGGCAGCGGGAGGTATTTTTGTTGTGATCGGAGCAGTGCTTCTGATCATGGCGATCCGTAATCTTGCAAAGGCTGGCGCACAAAAACATGAGCTGGAAGAAGCTGCTGCGAAAAAAGCGGCAGAGGAAGCTTCTCAAAATCCGGAAACCGTGGCAAAGAAAAAAATGTCAATTGCGGAGCGGGCGCATCTTGCGGAAAATCTGGATGACGCACCGGAGGAGAAAGACGAAAAATAAAACCGGATGCAGGTGAGGGTAAAATGCCTGCTGAGATATGACGATTAGTAATAGCAAAAACGGAACATCATAAGGCAAAAAAATCCTTATGTATGTTCCGTCTTTTTAGATCAGGCAGATCGCAAAACAGTTATCTGCGTCTTTGCGCGTTTCTGCGCTTTTTTCGAGATTTTTTTCTGCCGGGGGTATGTAAGGTAGACCAGCAGAATGCCTGTACCAGCAAAATTCCGATCATTGCTCCGCAGCTGTCGATCCCTACATCCCTTACGGAAGGTCCGCGGGCCTCTACAAAAGACTGGTGGTATTCATCCAGTCCGGCAAATCCCACACATACAAATCCGGCAAGGAGCATCAGCCAGATTCCCCGAACTCCATATACATAGAGGGGGAAGGAAATAGATATGGCCAACAGGCAGTATTCTGTCATGTGAGCAGCCTTACGGACATAAAATTCGATACCGGCAGCTTCCTGGGAAAGCTGTTCCAGGCTTTTGCCGGAAGCTAATATTTCGTTTTTGGTTTCTACGATCTGGTAGCTGATCTTGTAGCTCAGGGCACCGGAAACATCTCCGGTCTGTGCGGAAAAAGAGTAGATCACGCACATCATCAGGATCGCAGGTGCAAAAGAAAAAGGTTTTAATAATGTAATCAGTATTTTCATGGCTCTTAATATAGCACTCCCGCATGGAAAAGTCCAGAAAAATACAGAAAAAGAACAGGGAAAAGGAAAAACAGGGAGAGAAGGTTAAATGGGATAGG
>NZ_JBQHWA010000048.1:0-15753 GCF_052064225.1 Blautia massiliensis (ex Liu et al. 2021)
ATACCAAAGGATTGTATTTATGCCTTTTTTATTGGCTGAAATATTGGATTTTCAAGGTTCAGCACACCTTATTGGTGTGGGAAGTTTGAGTCAGTAAGTATGCCTATTGTATCACTGTTTTTCTGGTAAGTCCATGGTTTCATAGTACAGCTTCCCGGATTTCACAAAACCCATGAGTTCTGCTTTCCAGGGTTTTCTGCTTTTTTTCGGTAATTCCGCCAGAAGCTTTTTTCCTTGCCAGTAAAAATCACATTCTTTTCCATTGATCCGAAATGAAAGGATCTGGAACGGAATATCCGGACTGATCTCTATCCGGATCCTGTTACCGTCTGTTTTCATTCGGATCACCGGTTTTTGCTCTTTTTCTTTTTTCCTATCCGACGTTCCTGTTGGTTCTGTCCGATAGTAAGATAATGCCGGATTTTGCTTCTTCTCCCTCTTTGATGCATCTGTCACTGACTTTCGAACTGGTTTTTGAGTCAACGTTACAGATGGACTTGCTGCCACTGTCTGTATGGGGATCGGTTGTTCAGTCAGTATTGGCAGTTTTGTTGGTATCGGCGTTTCCGTCAGTTTTTCCGCAGGTGTATCAGCTATCTCTGCTTCTTCCGGAATAGTTATCCCCGGATTTTCATCTTGTCTGATATCCGGTTCCTGAACTTCATAGCCTTCTCCCCCGACCCCCGGATCTTCTGCCGCAGTATTTCCATTTTCCATAAAGCTTTCTTCCTGAGAACGTACCTCATCTGTCTGAAAATCTAAATTCCATTGTGCAGACTCCTCCTGATCATTCTCTGATTCTGCCCAGGCAGCGGAATACTCCTCAGTATTTCCTTCTTCTCTGTTCCAATTACTATCATCACTTCCTTCTCCTGCATAGCTTTCTTCCCAGTCTTCCGGCAGCTGTCCGGTTCCTTCTCCCACATTCATATCAAATCCGCCGGTATCAAAACTATCCATTCCTGACACATCAAATCCATAGACAGCAATGGAAGGGATCATCCAGCTGCATAAGACCAGCAGAAACAAAACAATAAAACAGGTTTTCCTACTAGTAATTTTCATTTCTTTTGGTTTTTTCTGATCACTTTCTCTTCTTTTTCTCATTGATTTCCTCCCAAAGCTGCAGATTTCTGCTTTCACTGTCATCCAGTAATTCCGCTTTTTCTTTCTCTTTATAATCTTCCCACAGCTTTCTGCTGGCCTCTTTCTGACCGGTCCGAATAAGAAACATCCCATATTCCCCGTAGGCCACAGGATATTCTGCATCATACAGAAGAAGATTTTCATAATATAAAGCCGCTTTTTCCGGTTCACACAAAAGCTCCGCATTCCATGCCAGCAATAGCTCAATACGACGCTGCTGTTCTTTTTCCCCATAATTTCTACTTAACCTCTGGAGTCTCTTTTCCGCTGCCATACAGCACTTTTCCCGATCTTTTGAGTCTTCCGGATACTGTCTGGCTTCGTAATACAAATCTGTTACTTCTGAGATCGCCACAGAAAATTCTTCCGTTTTCAGCAATCCTGCTATCAAGATCAGTGTTCCTATCAGAATCCCTGCAGCTGCCGCTTCCAGAAATCGTTTTCTCCAAGTGATCATCCGATATCTGTTTTCCAGCTTTTGGATTTTCTTCTGAACCACTGACATATCCGAATATCTGTATTTTTCCTGTTTTCTGGTACATCGGAACAGAAGCCAGAAAAAATCCGGATATAAAAACCACTGCCATTTCTTTTTTCCGCAAAGCTTTTCCAGGGTCTTCCCCAGAGCATAAATATCACTTCCCGGTCTTAAGTAGCCCTGATACTGCTCCGGCGCCGCATAGCCTTTCGTTCCTTCACAGATCTGTTTTCTTTTTCCATGATCGAACATGGCACTTCCAAGATCTATCAGATACAGATGCCCGGTTTCAGAAAACATAAGATTATCCGGTTTCAGGTCCCCGTAACAGACCGGTGGCTTCCGACTGTGAAGATATTCCAATACTCTGGCAATCTCCTTTCCCAGGGCAAGGATTTCCTGTAAAGAAAACCGTTTTCCTGAACGGAGAAGTTCTCCCAGTGACTGACCCTTGATATATTCCATGATCAGATAACAGTACTCCCCTGTTTCCACATAATCGATAATCTTCGGTATTGCAGGATATTCCAGATGCTGCATGAGTCTGGCTTCTTTTTTCTTTGCGATCGGTATCTCTTTCACTGCACGGCAGATACCAAGCTCCATATCTTTTGCCAGATAAAGGCTTCCACCTCCGCCATGTCCAATTTGTTCTACAATGCAATAACGTTCTTTCAGAACATTTCCGATCAGACAGATCACCTTCCTCTCATTTCTGTCAGACAATATTTATAATTACGTTTCTTATTGATTTGGGATAATCCGGTGAATTCCGGTTTGAAAAAAATCAGATAACTTATGGTCAGGCAGAAATTCGTGATCTGCCCTCGTTTAGGATAAGTCCTATTATAGCACGTCCTGTTCTTTTTGCAAAGAACTTTCTATATAAAAAAGTCCGCCGAATATAGCAGACAAAAATGTCTCTTTATCCGGCGGTCTGTCATTATTCATAGTGTTTGTATCTGCAAAGCTATACCTTACATACGATCCGGTGCAGAGAATCCAAGAAGATCGATGCTTGTCTCAAGCACTCTTCTTGTAAGCTGGAGCAGCTGAAGGAAGGATTCCTTCTGTGCCTGATCCTCTTCGCTTAAGATCTTGGTCTCATGGTAAAAGCTGTTAAATGCATTGGATACCTCATAGATATATGCACAGATCTTATGTGGTGCTTTTTCTTCAAAAGCGTTCTCAACCATTGCCGCAAAGCCGGAAAGCTGAAGCATCAGGTTCTTCTCACTGGCATTGACTGCCGGAAGGATCTTACCTGTACTTAAATCTCCTCCCTCCTGTACATAACGGTTCAGGATCGACTTAATACGAACGATAGTATAAAGGATATACGGACCTGTATTTCCCTCAAAGGATGTAAAGCGGTCAACATCAAAGATGTAATCCTTGGTCGCCTGGTTGGAAAGATCTCCGTATTTGATTGCGGAAAGTCCTACGATCTTGGCAGTATCCTTTGCATCTTTATCTTTTACACTGCGATTCTCCACGATCTTGCGGTACATTTCCTCATCAATGTCTGCGATCAGGTTCTCCAGACGCATAACACCGCCTTCTCTTGTCTTAAACGGTTTACCGTCTTTTCCATTCATGGTACCGAAACCAAGGAAGGAAAGCTTGGTTTCCGGATTTACAAGACCTGTTTTTCTTGCGCAGCGGAATACCTGGATAAAATGCAGCTCCTGACGCTTGTCAACAACATAAAGGATCTCATCCGGCTGAAAGAGTTTCATACGCTCTACGATAGTAGCAAGGTCTGTGGTCGTATAGAGAGAAGCTCCGTCTGATTTCAGAAGCATACATGGAGGGATCTCCTTGGTATCACTCTCTTCTTTTACATCTACAACAAGAGCGCCCTGATCCTCATAGGCAAATCCTCGCTTCTTCATATCCTCTACCATATCCGGAATGTATGGCTGTGCATCGGATTCTTTTTTCCAGAGGTCAAAATCTACGTTCAGATTCGCATAGTTTCTCTTAAGGTCTGTTACAGATACATTCATGATGTGATTCCAGAGAGCCATATATCCCTGTTTTCCCTGCTGAAGAAGATGGGTTGCCTCAAGTGCCTCATTACGGTAAGCCTCATCCTCTTTGGACTTCCCACTGGCACATGGATAGATCTCTTCCAGCTCGCTGATAGTAAACGGTGCTTCTGCCGGATATTCACCGGTAAAGCTGTCATCAAAATATACCAGCTCCGGTTTCCGGTGTTTCAGCTCGGTGATGATCAGTCCCATCTGAAGGCCCCAGTCTCCAAGATGTACATCACCGATCACCTTATGTCCTACAAAACGTCCGATACGCTTGATGCTCTCACCGATGATCGCAGAACGGAGATGTCCTACGTGAAGCGGCTTGGCAACGTTTGGTCCGCCATAGTCGATAATGATCGTCTTCGGATTCTTGGCAGTCTCAACAGAAAGCTTCTCGTCCTCTGCCATCTTATTCATGTATTCTGCAACAAATTCCGGGTTCACATCCAGGTTGATAAATCCAGGCTTTACAACTTCTGCTCTGGAAAAGATCCGGCTGTCTGACAGCTGTGCTACCACATCATCAGCGATCATAAACGGTGCCTTGTGATATGCTTTGGCTCCTGCCATAGCACCGTTACACTGATACTCACATAAGTCCGGTCTGTTGGAAACAGTAACTTTTCCGTAGGACGGATCATAACCTGCTTTTTCAAATGCTGCGGAAAGTTCTTCCGCCATCTGTTCCATAATCTTCTTCATGTTTCAAACTCCTCATATCTTTGTTTCTGTATTTTATGCTTATAACGTCACTTTTCTTGAACATGCGACCGCAAGGGCACCATAACCGATATGGCAGGCAACACTTAAAGAAAGGGGATCCATATGTATCTCCATTCCCGGAAATACCTCCTGGATCTCTTTTTTAAATTCTTCTGCTTCTTCCAGATTTCCTGTATAAGCAGCCTGAAGACACATCTCACCGTCAGATGCGTATTCCTTAAAACGTGTTTCCCAATCATTCTTCATTGCCTTCAGCATGGCACGTTTGGCCTGCTTCTTGCCACGGACCTTGGCGTAGGCATCCAGCTTCTCTCCCTGGATCTGAAGTACAGGCTTCAGGTTCAGAACCGTTCCGATGGCTGCTGCTGCCGGTGTGATCCTGCCACCTTTTTTCAGATATTTCAGGGTGTCAAGTGTGATATAAATACTGGAATCGAGTTTCTGATCTGTAAGGATCTTCTTGATCTCTGCAGCACTTTTTCCTGCCTCGGCAAGCATCTTAGCATCCATTACAGACTGTCTCTGTGTTACGGAAATCCGCTGATTGTCCACTACCTGAACACGACCATTATAATCAATAGCAAGTCCCATTGCAGTAGAACAGGATGCACTCAGTCCGCTTGACATCGGAATATGAACGATTTCCTCATAATCTCTCAGAAGCTTGTCCCACAGATCACAGAGATCAGCCGGACTTGGCTGAGATGTGGAGATCGGTTCATCCTTCTTAAGCTTCTCATAAAACTCTTCCTGTGTGAGAGTTACACCTTCAAGATACATTTTTTCATTAATATAAAACGGCATCGGTATCACATAAACGCCAAGCTCTTCGGCCTGGGCCTGTGTGATACCGCTGTTGCTGTCTGTTACAATGGCAATTTTACCCATTCTTTTCTCTCCTCCTGGTCTGTTATCTCACAGTTCAAAGAATTAATGCATCAGCCCCTGATGAACTAATTCTTTGAACTGTTGTAGAAAGCCATGATGTTAGTGTATCATATTTTTTTCTATATCACAATTGGAAATTTTCTGTGACCTTCGCTCACAAAAAACACCTCGCGGAATATTACCAGTAAACAGTAACCGCAAACAGTAACTAAAAAAAAACAGCTGCCATACAAATATTTATGCACAGCAGCTGTCACACTATTTATCAAAAATATCCTTATCTATTTATGATCTGTGTCTTATTTCATTTCTCTTACGATCTTTCGAACCGGAAGAACAAATGTCGGAGATACGGACAACTCATCCAGTCCCATCTCTACAAATCTCTCAGTAAGTGTAGTGTCCGCACCAAGCTCACCACAGATTCCGGCCCAGATACCTTCTTTGTGTGCATTATCCACAACCATCTGGATCATACGGAGAACTGCCTCATGATGGGAATCATAAATGTTGTCAAGCTTTGCATTCTGACGGTCAATAGCCAGTGTATACTGGGTCAGATCATTGGTTCCGATACTAAAGAAATCAACCTCTTTTGCAAGAAGATCACTGATCATAACAGCTGCCGGAGTCTCGATCATGATACCCTGCTCCACGTCATCACGGAACGGGATCCCCTGTTCCTTAAGCTCTGCTTTTACTTCTGCTACAATGGCCTTGATCTGCTTCACCTCTGTTACAGAGATGATCATCGGATACATGATGGAAATATTTCCGAACATGCTTGCGCGGAAAAGTGCTCTCAGCTGTGTCTTAAATACTTCCGGACGGTCCAGACAGATACGGATCGCACGATATCCCATTGCAGGGTTCTCCTCATGCGCCATATTGAAATAATCGATCTGCTTGTCCGCTCCGATATCCAGAGTACGAATGATAACTTTTTTGCCGGCCATATTCTGAGCTACGGTCTTGTAAACCTGGAACTGCTCTTCCTCTGTAGGATAGTCTTCTTTTTCCAGGTATACGAACTCACTTCGGAAAAGTCCGATGCCTTCCGCATCATTGGCAAGTACATTCGCAACATCACCTGTACTTCCGATGTTGGCATAAAGGTGGAGCTTACGACCGCTCTTGGTAACAGTTTCTTTACCTTTCAGCTCTTTAAGCATTGCACGCTGTGCAAGTTCATCGGCACGCATATCCTCATATTTTTTTAGGGTCTCTGCATCCGGCCCAACGATCAGATTTCCGCTCTTTCCGTCTACGACTGCCATCTTACCGTCCATGGACTCATCGTATTCAATATTGATCAGCGCCGGAATATTCATGGTTCTCGCAAGAATCGCAGTATGTGAGTTAGAAGAACCTTTTCTTGTGACAAAAGCAAGAACCTTACTCTTATCCATCTGTACAGTCTCACTTGGTGCAAGATCCTCTGCAACTACGATCACCGGCTCGGATGCTTCAAGCTCTCCATCTCCATGGCCGGAAAGCACACGTACCAGACGGTCTGAGATATCCTTTACATCAGCTGCTCTTGCTTTCATATAATCATCGTCCATCTGTGCGAACATTGATGAGAAGTTATCACCAGTTGTTGCAACCGCATATTCTGCATTTACAGACTCTGTACGGATAATGTTGTGGATGGAATCCAGATAGTCATCATCATCCAGCATCATCTGATGAACCTCAAAGATTGCCGCTCCGGACTCTCCAACTTCCTGAAGAGCCTTGTCATAAAGCTTCTGAAGCTGTACCACAGCCTGCTCTCTGGCTGCCTCCACACGCTTTACCTCTTCTTCCGGATCCTCCACGTGAACACGTTTAACACTGGCGTCAACTTTCTGGAGGATTGAGATCTTACCGATCGCAATACCGGAAAATACAGATTTACCTTCCAAAACCTTCATGAAATTATCTCCTTCTGTTTTTATATTTGCCCACTTATGACGTATTATATCACACTATCCAAAGATTCTGCCACGATTTTTTTATGATCTCTAAAAAACCTGTAAAAACTCTATTTATACTTTCTTTTTTTGTCATATATACAGCAAAAGTGACAAAATAAAGACCGCAGAGCTTCATAAAACCTGAACAATACTTTCAGATATAAAAATAAGCATCTGCCGCCGGAATCCTTCCGGAAATTGCAGATGCTATATGTATGTATATCTTTTTATTCACTGCGAAGGGCATCAATCGGATTAAGATTAGCTGCCTTTACAGATGGGAGAAGTCCGAAGATCAGACCGATCAGCATGGAAAATACCACAGAACCGATAATTGCCGGAACGCTAATAGCTGTTGGTGCTCCTGACACCTGAGACACCATTTTTGACAGGATGATCCCAAGGACCACACCAATGATTCCTCCGATACTGGTCAGCACCGAAGCTTCCGTCAGAAACTGTCCCAGGATCACTTTTTTTCTTGCTCCGATAGCTTTTTTCAGTCCGATCTCGCTGGTACGTTCTGTGACAGATACAAGCATGATATTCATAACACCGATACCACCAACAAGCAGGGAGATACTTGCGATCCAGATCAGCTGCTGATTGGTACTTTCGCTGAGCTTCTGGAGATTCTTGACCTTCTCCATAATGTCTTCCGCTTTATATTTAAAGTTCGATTTGTTTTTTTCATTCTGGATTCCTGTATTCAGAATATCCTCTGCTGCTTTTCCTACAGAACTCATATTATCTGTGCTGTCTGCACGGACTGTCACATTTTGCGGCTGATCAAATTTAAATGCAACAGGCCAGGTAGTATCCGGGATCATCACGCTTCCCATGATCGTCTGCGAATATTCCTCGTACTCAGAAATCGTATTGATCTTCGGCATGCTGTCCTCACTCTGAGTGATCACACCTACAATGATATACGGTTCTGATCCCACCTCAATGGTTTTCCCTACCGGGCTCTCACTTCCGAAAATATTCTGTGCAGCATTGGAATCCACAAGAGCAACCTTTCGGTAGCTGTCATAATCTTTTTGTACAAATCCCCGCCCGGACTGGACCAGGTATCCCATCGTTTTCAGATAATTGCTGTCGATCCCGTACACGGTTCCGCCCTGAAAGCTTGTGTTTTTATAATAAACACTGGCAGACTGGCTGCTGTAATAAAATGTAGAACTGATCACATGATCCAAGTCTCCGATCGCCGTTTTCTGGGAATCAGAAATAACCGGCGGTGTGGCCGAGCTTCCGTAAGAACCATAATCCATATCATATGTACTGTCTCCGTCATAGAGCATAACCTGTACGGTATTGTTTCCGGACCCGATCAGATCTTCCTTGATCTGCTCACTGGTACCTTTGATCGTAGATACAATTGCAATAATAGATGCAATACCAATAATAATACCCAGCATGGTCAGAAAGGATCTCATCTTATGTGACCATATTCCCTGAAAAGCCAGGCGTATATTTTCAAACATGAAATTTCTCCTTCCTGTTATTTATTCATTGTACATATCATCCAAAGTCACTTCTTTTGTCTTGGCTCCCTCCTTCACGGCATCACCATATGGGAAAGCAAGAAGATCATCGGATTTCAGACCTGAAGTTACAACTGCATAATATCCGCTGTTCACAATGCTTCCCACTGTGATCTGCTGCTTTTTCAGTGTTCCCTTCACGTCTTTGTATACATAGCTGGTTCCATTTTCCGTACGGATAAATGCCTTCATCACAACCATACTGCCTTCGGCAAGTTTATTTGACTTCAGAGATACCGTCACATAATCCTGGTCGGTAAACTGCAACGAACGATCTGTGATCTCTGCATTAAAGGTGTAATACGATACATTGGGATTAGAATCTCCACCATAATAATAAGCATTTGAAGAATCCACCGGGTAATCGGATACATTCAGTACCTTCGCCTCAAAGCTGCCGGAATTATAACTGGTACACTGAAGAAGTGTTCCCTCCTTCATCTGATCCAGCATCAGTTCGCTGACTGTTCCGGTAACATAAAAACCATCTTTGCTTTTTACTTTCAGAAAAGCATCTCCATTATAAGAACCTGTGACTTCATCTCCGATGTAAGCAACCGTTCCATCCAGTTTGCTTGTTATCAGCTTATTTTTTATTTTGTTCTCCAGCTTGGTGATATTCAGATTATTTTCCTCAATATCCAGTTTCAAACTTGCGATCTTGTTTTTCTGGATCTTGATCGCATCCTCTCTTGACATGGTTGTGCCATCAGTACCGTCATCTCCATCACCGCTGTCATCCGGTATCTCATCATCATTGTTGTCATATTTGGAAGCCTCGTCCAGTGTAAATTCTGTTTCCGCATACATATATACCGGATTTTCAAGAAGACTTCCATCGATCAGATAATATCCTGTACAGGAAAGTGTTCTGTCCTGAAAATCAGCAATGGTATCATTCTCATGAAACTCCAGCTGGAACCAGCTGCCGCCTTTCTGGACCACTTTGGTTCCATCCTCACTGTATCCCGCCATTCTGTTAAAAAAGGATCCCATCACCGTAACTTTGCCTTTGGCACTGCTTACAAGAAAAACATAGGGATCTTCTTCCGTACCGGTTCCTGCAAACGGCTGAGAAGTATAATCCAGCTTCTGATAAAATTCCGGTTCACCATCTGTGATCCCCGGAATTTCCGGTTCTGTTATATTGGGATCAGGAAGCTCATTGGGTCCCAGTGTGGGAGTCGGTGTCGGAGATACCGTTGGGGTGTCATCTTCTCCGGAACCCCAGTCCGTAGTCTCTCCGTCTGTAATATCATTGGCAGTAGGATCCTGGTAGGTCGGATCCATGATCAGATCCTCATCGGATGCAGTTGTATCCTCTTCCATATCCGCTGTGTCATCTCCGGTCATCTGCTCTGTTTCACTATCCGTCGTTTCTCCGGACGGCATTTCTTCGGTAACTTCCTCTGCAGAATCTTCAAGATCTCCTTCTGTATCTGTAAAGGCACTGAGAAGTAATGGCCTGGAGGAAGCCGCTGCAAGATAGCTGCCATCTGCAGTAGCCGCGGAACCGGTAGTTGACTGCATATCCTCGTCTCCGTCACTTCCGGAAGGTGTATCGGTATTTGTCATTTCTCCGTCACCTCCTGTATCACCACCTGTAAGATTCAGGTCCGTATCATCAGTACTGTCTGTACTGTCTTCGATGGGACCTCCATTCTGAAGACTTGTCAGACGGTTCTGTGCTTTGGTCAGATCCTGCTCCTGCTTCTGCTGTTTCAGCTTTGCAATATTCAGTTCCATCTCTACAAGTGTCATATCAAAGGAGATCAGATTATCGCCTTTTTTTACATCATCACCCTGGGATACATATATTTTCTCGATGATCATATCTTTATCCATATTTACATTCTGAGAAACATTCGTGGTGATGGTTCCATCCAGTGTTGTCTCCGAATACCAGTCCGTCTGAAGATTGCTGACGCTGGTTACCGGCACCTCTGTTACCTTGGATTCTTTCACATGCATAAGCCCTGTGTAGATTCCTCCGGCTGCCAATGCCGCAACCAGTACACCAACGATCACTCTCTTCACCACTTTCATTCTATCACCTCTTTTCCTGCAGCTCACCGTCACGGATCATAACAACCCGTTTGGCATGTGCCGCGATCTCCGGGTCATGTGTGATCATCAGCACAGAAACTCCCTCATCGTTCAGCTTCTGAAACAGTTCCATAACCTGTGCTCCCGATTTCGTATCCAGTGCCCCGGTAGGCTCATCTGCCAGCAAAAGCTTGGGATTGTTTACGATTGCTCTTGCAATAGCCACTCTCTGCATCTGTCCTCCGGAAAGCTGGTTGGGCTTAAAATCCACCCTGTCGGCAAGGCCTACACGCTCCAGAGCTTTTCGTGCACGTTCCCGGCGCTCCTTTTTGGGAACCCTTGCATAATTCAGCGGCAGTTCCACATTTGTCAGCGCACTCTGCCTTGGAAGGAGATGAAAGCTCTGAAATACAAATCCGATCGTTTTCAGACGGATATCTGACATCTCATTCTCTGTACATTTGGCAATATCTTCTCCATTCAGGAGAAAAGTTCCCTTGGTAGGTTTATCCAGACATCCGATAATATTCATCAGTGTAGTCTTTCCGGAACCGGAAGGTCCCATGATCGCCACATATTCTCCCTCCTCCATGGAAAAATCTACCTCTTTCAATACAGGTACCGTCATTTTCCCCTGTTGATAATCCTTATATATTCCTTTTAAATCCAAAATCATTCTGTCGGCGCTCCTTCCATCGGAACAAGGTCATCTCCCGAAGAAATATCGTCTGTCGCATCCATCATGTCACTGTCGATCGCTCCATCTTCGATCATTTCAGGCTCTGGGCCATCACTTTCCGTGTACGCAGAATCATCAAAACCTTCATCATCCTCAGAATCATCCCACATAGCCGCTGTAGTCTGATCTGCAGTACCTTCTGTGACAGACATATCTTCTTTCAGCTCATCTGTCGGAAATGCGATCTTATCTTTTTCAGAAAGTCCGTCTGCGATCTCATATTCCCCAAGATCTTCATCATACTGTCCTAATATGACATCTCTCTTCTCCAGCTTGTTCTGACCGTTTGCGATCCAGACATATGGGCTGTCTGTATCCGCATCCACGATAAAATAATCGTTCAGCCAGATACCGGACTTTTTCTCATCCTGTCCTTCGTCCGGTTCAATATACACATGCTGCCCCAGCATCAGACCCTCAGATGAATCCAGATTCACATAAAACGGATAGGTACTGGATGATGTCTGATCATCACTGGCACTGGACATTCCGAACATTGCCATATCCGAACTGCTGTTGCTGGTAGAATTATCCAGGTCAACAGAGCCCATGGTGCCCTTCCAGGTTTTTGAAGAATCCACTCTGGAACGAATGATCACAGGAGTTCCTTCTATGATCGAATCACGGTTTATTTCATTTACCGTTCCCTTTACACGATAAGCACCTGTACTCAGGATCGTGATAAATGCATTGCCGGAGCTGTCTCCGGAACTGGAATCTGTGGAATCCGTCGTGCCTTCTGTCAGCGTATCCTCCACGCCCTCAGAATCATCACCGCCCATCTTGGAGGTATCGATCTTCTGGATCACTCCATCGATCTCACTGCGCACCTCGGTATTCTGCGTTGCCTGGGAAAGCTTATCGATCTCTGCCTGTTTGCTTTTCTGATCATATTCATTCTTCTTGAGATTCATTTTCTGTGTTTCGATCTCTATTGTATAGGAAAGCTGATTATCTGCTGTAGCTTTCTTTTTCTCAGCTTCCAGTGTAGTGATCTGATCAGATATACTTAACTGTTCGTTTTTCAGGCGGTCCAAGGCCAGCTGTGCTTCCTGAAGACTTTGCTGGATACTTCCAAGATCATACTGAAAAAGAAGCTGCCCTTTCTTGACTTCCTGACCGGTCTTTACCTGAACTTCTTTTACCTTTCGGCCGCTTTCGATCTTTACCTGAACCGTTTCCTGCGGTTCCACAACACCTGCATATCGGTTTTCCACTCCTGAATCCATTTCCGAAAGCTTGCTTATCTTTGTTACATATACAATATCGCTGCCTCCTGCGGACCCTGCATGATGTGTATAATAATACCATCCACCGGCTCCGATACCGGCTGCAAGTACAAGGACTCCAAGTGCGATCAAAATACGTTTTTTCATATCTGTCCCCTTTTCTCAGCATCGTACTGAAACTATCTGTTGCTTCAAACATCATAGCAGATTCACTCTAAAAAGAAAAGTCCCTGAAGAAAACGATGCAGATTTCACAGATTTTTCATAAAAAAAAATCCCCTTCGTGGCCAGGAGATTTTTTTATGTAATAATGATTATTTAACTGTTATTTTAACTGTCCTTGTTACAGTCTTGTGATTAGCCAGCTTAACAGTAACTTTTACAGTATATTTGCCTTTTTTAGCATTTTTTGCTACTGTGATCTTACCTGTTTTACTTACTTTTACAGCTTTGGAGTTGCTGGAAGTCCATGTTGCTTTTGCAGCTTTTGCCTTTGTAAGCTTGATGGTTGTAGCTTTTCCTCTTTTAACTGCAACACTGCTCCTGGAAACTTTTACATTTTTCTGAACAGCAGGGTTGATCGTATATGCTACAGTTTTATAGAAACCTGCATAACGGCCGATACCGTTGATATAAACTGTTTTTTTACCGGCGGTTTTCATACTCTGTCCATACTTGTAAAACCTGCTTCTGCAAGCATCTTCCAGAGATATGAGGAAACAGTACTTTTACCTTCATTTGGCATGCAGCTTGTAAGAAGGATCTTTTTTGTGTTTTTGCCACAGAATTTAACATTGATCCTGAGACGGTTCATTGCCTCTTCTACTGCATAGGGAAGATCCGGAAACACTACTTTCAGTTTATTCATTTCTCTTTCTCCTTTTTCTGCTGCCATACTCTTCCTCTCCGTCATAGCTTTTCACCTTACTGCTTTCAGGAATCGTAGTCAGCGGCACAAGGCCAAAATATTTTTCCATTTCTTCTGCCGTATGGATCGTATCATCCATCAGATATCTGACGATCAGGATACCTGCACAGATGAGAAGACCCAGAAGTCCTCCTATCACCGTAAATTTGAAATAGCTTGGTGCAGCCTTGTGTTCAGGTAGTTTTGCATGCTGTGCAATATTCGGGGCCTTGGTACTCATTGTATCCGGCAGATAGGAAACAGCTTCCTCTGCCATTGTCTCTGCAAGGTCCATAGACAACTGAGGATCTGTTGTTGTTGCTGTGATCTGGAGCACACGCGTATCGGACGGATTGTTCAGTGTATACAGCTTCGCAAGATCTTCGTAATCCATATCGAGTTTCAGTTTCTCGATTACACGGTTCAGTACCGGGTAACTGAACATCAGCTCTTCATAATCGGATGTCAGCGAAGTTCCCAGATTCAGATCATTCAGATTGACAACTGAATCATCAGATGTTGAAACCACATAAAGTTTTGCCGTTGATTCATAGCTTTTCTCCTTGTTTTATATTTCCGCAGGTGGCCTGCACCTGGATTTTTCTTTTAATCCTTTTTTTTATAAAACAGCTCCAGGACAGCCTGCTGCAGACTGTCATCATCAGGCGCAAACGTCTGCCAGCCTTCCTCGTCCGAACCGTAAGTTCCACTTATGGAAACTCTGTCATCTTTTTTGTTATCTGACAGAAGAAGTGCCAGACGGCAGAACTTCTTTGCGCCGATATTGGTAGTCATATAGTCCTCAAGTGCATGATATACCTGCAATGGAAATTTACTGTCTGAATCACATTTGGATCTGAAAGCAGGTTTAAATGCCTCTTCATAATCATTCTGACGCTGCATGCGGTTCTGGTTAGTGCCATCCGCAACATCCATTCTGCCTCTGACATAATTTTCAGCATGCGCTCCCATCAGCTTAACTGTTTCACCTTTTTTCAGAGAAGGATCTCTCTCCGAAAAATCATCCTCGATGGTAACAGTCACACCTCCGACCATATCATTCACTACCTGGATCGCACTCATGTTGATCATTGCATAGCCATCGATCTTCTGTCCCTTCAGAAGAGTGGACACTGCATCCACCGTGTTTTCAGCCCTCATATTCTGATCAAGCCCCATGGAATGCGCAAGGGACAGCTGGATATCTGTTGTTGCCAGATAGGTTCCGTCATCAGCAATGCTTCTGACAGGTGTGACAGTATTCCGGTCAACAGAAAGAAGCTTGCATGTGTCTGTACTTCTGTCTCTCACAATAACAACCAGAACATCACACTGGCCGGTACCGTCATATTCAGTTACTTCCTGTACCTTGCCAGGATCGTCGATTCCGGCTATCAGATATGTTTCCAGATTTCCTTTCGGAACATAACTCTGATCATTATATACAACTTTTTCCTCGGTCACAGTATTGTTGCCCTGATCTACAGTATGATGATCTGCCATTCCCAGTATAATATTGACAAAAACAGTTCCTGCTGCGAGAACCACCGCTGCGATCGCTATACCTTTGTACAATCTTTTTTTGTCCTGTTTTTTTCTGTATTGGGACATAAATCTCACTCCAGTTTTTTAATACTTTATGTTCAGCAGGATGTATCTTCTTATCAGAAAATCTTCCTTAAAAGTGCTGGTCCGCCTGCAGGATTCATTACTTCACAGATCATCAACACTATCAGAAGCACAAATATCACACAACTAAGCACTACTGCTGTTTTCTTTGACATCCTGTCCCCTCCTATATTTCATTCGTTATAAGCTCTGCTTTGAATCAAGCGGATAAAAAAATTCCGCAAAAACGGATTTTATTATAGCACCATAATAATCCGGTTTCACCCTGTGTAACATATTTGTAATTATATTTCATTTTTCTACTACAATATATTTATGGTTAATATCCCTTACAGCCAGTAAGGAATTATCCATCTTGTTGCTTAAGCTGTATAATGATGGAGCAATTGGTATATCGTCCCTTTTCTTGGACATCGCG
>NZ_JBQHWA010000049.1:0-15544 GCF_052064225.1 Blautia massiliensis (ex Liu et al. 2021)
TTTGGACACCATACTACATGGTATTTACAGGAATAGACGACATTGTTGTTTGATTTATATGTTGTGTTCATATTTATATTATACTATGGTTCATTAGTTAATACAATTACTATTTTGTCCATCTTCAATTACTTGCATAAATTCGATGGACGCGTCTTATATCCCCATAGCTGAAGCAAGGAGTTTTACGACGCATTGGATAAGCAGACCACATAAATGATCACTCCCAGAAACAAACTGTTTCCTGCTACCTTTGCAGCTTTTTTACTGTCTCCCTGTCCAAGTGTCCTTGCAAGAAGTGCATTGGTTCCTACACCGGTTCCAATCCCCACTGCCACCATAAGCATCTGCACCGGAAATACCAGTGTCAAAGCATTTAGTGCTGTCTCACTGCCTGCTTTCATATTTCCCACAAATGCACTGTCTACAATGTTATAGACTGCCTGCAATGCCATAGATAGGATCATCGGGATTCCCATTTGGACCATCAGCTTATTTACCGGCATCTCCTTCATCTTGTTGCTTTCCGCCATTTTGTTTTAACTCCTTTCTTTTTAGCACAAAAAAAGTGCGCACCTTGTCATATAAGCTGGACTTACGCTGACACGCTACACACTTTTTCATGGCGATATTCATTTTTGCAAAATGAAAACGAGTAGCCGGTAAACTGGATTTACGCTTACTTGCTACTCGTTTCTTGTAATTATATTGCCTCTTTTTCAAAAAGTCAAACAAAATTTTTCTTACATTGCCGCAACCAACTTTCCCGCAGTAAGTGCAGCTCCATATGCAGCCTCTTCTTCATATTCAGGAATCTCCATCGGCATTTTAAACATTTCTTCTGCCAGTCTTCTCATCAGCGGGTTTCGACGAATTCCGTTTCCGGAGCCAGTCAGGCGTGTGGCCTTTTTTCCGGTGAGCTGACACATCTGCTCATACTGCTCATGCAGTTCGTTAAGGATCCCACAGATCACACCGACCGTCAGTGCACCAGGATGAAAATTCTCTACACCGATCCCTGCGATCATGCCCCTGTGAGACGGATCACTTCTTGTCCCTGAAAAAGCTGTATCTACTTTCCATGCAGCTTCTTTTCCGTATTTTTCAATAAATTTTTCTGCCTGCTCCTGCATCCGGGAATACAGTCTTTCTTCAGTTTCTGTAGCTTCTCTGTAAAACTGTTCCAGCATCGCATACGCACGACCACCACACAGGGAAGCTCCCACGAGGATATAGCTGTTTTCGGTACAGGGGCGAAGCTCCACACTGCCGCTGCATTCTATAAACGTCTCTGTCACTAAGGAAACCTGGCTGCCGGTTCCTACATTCAGGAGTACGGTATCTTTAAGATTCCGTACGGAACCAAACAGACTCGCCTGATTGTCACCGATCGATCCCATTACCGGCACACCGGCTCTTGTTTCTCCGATAAAAAAATGTCCCTTTCTTACTTCCGGCAGATAAGAAGTATCTACGCCGGCCTGCTCCAGGGCTTCATACAGAAACTCCTGTTTTCGCAGGTCAAAGCAGCCCCAGCTTGCCGCCATGTCAAGTCCGATAACAGGGACAGTATTTTCACACAGCCGCATAGCAATATAATCACTGATCGTCGTCATCCTTACAGCATCCTTCGGGATCTGGTCTTTCTTCTGAAGATAAAAATGTGTCACTACACCATATCCGGACGCCGCCGCACCTACTCCCTGCAAAAGCTCTGCACAGGTTTTTCCGTTTTCCAGCGGAATCTCTCCGCTTCCATCCTGCCAGGTATAGAGAGGACTCACTGCCTTGCCGGAAGCATCCACATACAGTATTCCATGCATCTGCCCTGTAAACCCTATTCCATCTGGCAAACCATTCTCCTTCTGCTGCTTTATAAGAAGCTCCCGGACGATCTCATAGATCCGTTCCGGATCCTGCAGCTTCTGTTCCGGCTTACTGCTCCGCAGAAAAGAATTATGCTCCACTGTTTCCTTTGCAAGCAGCTTTCCCGTTTTTGTGTCTGTCATTACGACACTGACTGTTGTTGTGCCGATATCAATCCCCATGATCTTCATCGTCTGTTTCCGTCCTTTTCTATGATTTTTACTATAGAAACTGTCATCATATGAGATGATTATATTATCGTTTGAGGATTAATGCTATCTTTTTTGGTTTCCTGCTCAGGTTTCTCGATTCTGAGCATGCGATATCCAATTCCTATGTGCGTCTGGATATATTGTACACCGTTTTTTTCAGGCTCCAGTTTTTTCCGCAGTGTTGCCATAAAAACCCTGAGAGAAGCAACATCGTTTTCCGAGCAGCGTCCCCAGATCTGCTGAGTAATATATGTATGTGTCAATACTTTTCCAACATTACGGGATAAAAGGCAGAGCAGCTTATACTCAATGGGCGTCAGATGCAGTTCTCTGTCCTTCAGGAATGTGCAGCCAGCCGTGTAATCTATCTTTAATCCACCATTTTCAAAAACAGATGTTTCCGGCTGTTTTCCTGACTGCGTTATGGCAAGCCGCCTTTGGCTGACACGGATACGCGCAAGTAATTCTTCTACTGAAAATGGTTTTGTGATATAATCATCTGCACCCGCATCTAGTGCCTCTATTTTGTCCATATCTTCACTTCTGGCACTGATCACGATGATAGGCATATTCGACCAGGTACGGATTTTCTTTATTACCTCTACTCCTTCCATATCAGGAAGGCCCAGATCCAGAAGAACGATATCCGGATTGTGTGATGAAGCCTCCAAAATAGCTGAAGCCCCATTTTCTGCAGCCAGATATTTATAGTCATGTGTTTTTAATGTGGTAACGATCAGGTTCCGTATGGGTCTGTCATCCTCAACCACCAGAATTAATGTCTTATTCATTTAATGTCACCTCGCTTAATGGTAAAGTAAAAGTAAAATTACATCCATGCGGAGCATGATCCGAAAGAACCAGGGTTCCATCGTGAGCTTCTATGATCGAGCGGCAAAGTGCCAGACCAAGCCCCAGACTCCGTTGGCTGTCTGCAACGGTTGTTTTCCCTGTATAAAACATCTCAAAAATATGTGGCTTCATTTCATCCGGAATTCCGGGGCCATTATCTTCCACGCTTACCTGTGCTTTCCCGGCTTTTTTGAACCCCCGAATGCTGATGACAGAGCCTGACGGCGTATATTTTATCGCATTATCGATCAAATTTACCAGAACCTGTATAATAAGATGCACGTCCATACGTGTAAGAACAAGTTCTTCACAGTCCGCCACGATCTTATACGCATCATGCTTCCGGCCGATATGTCGGAGTGACTCTGCTATTACCTCATCCAAAAGCTGATCCGTAAATTTAAACTTCAATCTTCCATCATTGAGCCTGGTAATGGAAAGCAGATTTTCCACAACTCCGATCAGCCACTCTGAATCCTCATGAATGTCCGTGTAGATCTGATACCTTGCAGCTTCATCCAGACGGTCACTGTTACTGAGAAGCATATCTGCATTTCCGGAAATAGAACAAAGTGGAGTACGCAGGTCATGGGAGATCGCCCGAAGAAGATCGCCACGCAGCTGCTCATTTTTTGCTAAAACCGCATTTTTTTCTTTTTCTATGGCATTTTGTACATTCTCCATTGCAAGTGCACATTCATTTATTACAGACAGCAGGATGCTGTATTCATAAGAGTCCAGTGTTTCTTTCTGCAGAGGGATCCCGATTACGCCATAAACATTATTCCCGCTTCGAATTGCCAGATATAAGCATTTTGCCTGTGAGAAATACTGTGTGGATGCGCCGGCACGCTGTCTGTTTTCATAAGTCCATCTGGCCGCCTGTTGTTCTTCCTGTGTCAGAAAATCCTCTGTGCTCTCTTTTTCCCCGGAAAAAAGCTTTCCTTCTGATAAAGTTCCATTTTCCACAACATATGCTGTGATGCTGCGGTTTAACAGGCGTATCAGCTGTGTACAGGTAACTCCGAGGATTTCTGTCTCACTTTTTGCCTTTTGCAGCAGACGATCCGTATCAAACAGAACCTGTGTGCGAAAGGCAATCTGTGAAGACAGCTTTGCATGCATTTTCAGCTTTACCGCAATGGTTCCTGTAAGTACGGACGAAATAAGCATTATGAAAAATGTCACCGGATATCCCACCGCATATGTCTCAAAAGACATCCTTGGCTCCATCAGGAAAAAGCAAAATAAGAATACACTTAAAAAGGACCCGGCTACACTGCAAAGATAACCATCTGTCACGATGGAAGTGATCAACACACCCAGAATGTATATCGTTACAATATTCGTATCTGTAAAATCCAGCTTCTGAAACAGCAGGCCAATCAAAGTGCATACTGCAAATATAAAAACCGTCAGCAAGTAATCTTTTGCAGACGGTTTTTCCACATACCATGCAAATGGCCGTTTCGGACAGGTTCTGTTTTTTACTGTATCCTCCATTTTCAAGCTCATTCTCCTTCTGCTGTTGTTTACTGGAATTATATCACGCAGCAGTTCTGTGGTCAAAAATTTTTTCTTCATGGCAATGAGCTATATGCGGAAGCACTTCTGAAGAGCTCTGTATTCTCCTAATACCAGTAATTTATCATTTTCTGTAAAATATGTTTCCGGTGAAATTGCAATACTGAATTCCTCTTCATTTTTTACTGCCAGAATATTAATATTGTAGCGTTTTCTGATGTCAAGTCCACCCACTGTTTTTCCAACCCATTCTTCCGGCACTTCCACTTCAAAAATTGCATGGGAAGCATCCACCTCCATATAATCCAGGATATGATCATCTGTATAACGGATGGAGGCCCATTTTGCCACCTGCTTTTCCGGATAAACTACCTTATCGGCACCATTGCGTAAAAGAAATTTTTCCTGAACATCACGTTCAGCTCTGGATATCACCAATTTTGCACCCAGTTCTTTTAGAAGGGATGTTGTTTCAAGAGAATTTTGAAAGCTATCTCCAATGGTCACAAAACAAATGTCGTAGTTTCCAATTCCAAGGGACTGTAAAAATTCAGCATTGGTGCTGTCACCAATCTGAGCATTCGTCACAAATGACAGTACTTTGTCCACTCTTTCTTCCTTCCAGTCAACTGCCATAACTTCATGTCCCAACTGATTGAGCTGCATGGCAATATGTCTTCCAAACCTTCCAAGTCCAATAAGCAATACATTTTTCATAATATTATTTTTCTCCTTCTTATCCAACTGTGATTTTTTCCAGAGGGAGCTTTGCATTTCCCTTATTTCTTCCGGAAAATACCGCATAGATCAGGGTCAGACCACCTACACGTCCCAGATACATCAATATGATCAACACGACTTGTGAAAAAACATGAAGTTCCGGTGTGATTCCCAGAGTCAGACCTACCGTACCAACAGCTGAAGCAGCTTCGTACAGACAATCTAAAAGCGGAAGGCCTTCGTACACACTGATCGCTATTCCACCGCCAAAGAACAAGGCAAAATATAACATGGCTATTGTCGCTGCATTTTTTATCACATGATATTCAAGTCTTCGCCCAAAAGCTCCTGCATTTTCCTGACTTCGAAATGTCGCAATTGCATTTAAAATAAGTACTGAAAAAGTTGTTGTTTTCATTCCACCTGCTGTAGATCCCGGTGAACCACCAATTAGCATTAACAATATCATAACTGCTTTTGATGCCTCACTCATCTCTGAAATGTTTATAGTATTAAATCCGGCAGTTCTTGTCGTTACCGATTGAAACGCTGCTGCTAACAGGCGTTTTCCCATGGGTAAATTTGTCAGGTCACAGATATAGAAAAAGACTGCCGGGAATAAGATCAGACATGCGGTAGTCATGAGAATGATCTTGCTTTGCATGCGGTAGCGTTTAAAGTTCAGTTTGTTTGTATAAATATCATCCCATGTGAGAAAACCGATTCCTCCTGTAATGATCAACAGCATAATTACCAGATTTATAAGTATATTTCCGGAATACCTAGTCAGCGATGGAAACATACTGGAATCTGTCCCCAGAATATCAAAGCCGGCATTACAAAAAGCAGAGATTGAATGAAAAACTGACATCCAGATTCCCTTTTTTCCATAATCTCCCATAAAAACCGGCAGCAGCAACACCGTCCCTGCAGCTTCGATCAAAAATGTTCCCCTCAAAATAAACCTTGTTAGTCTGACGATTCCTCCGACTTTTGGAGCTGAAATTGCATTCTGCATGGTGCTTCTTTGCATGAGGGATATTTTCTTTCCGGAAAGAAGGGAAACAGACGCAGCCACAGTCACTACTCCAAGCCCACCTGTTTGTATGAGTGCAAGAATGATCGTCTGGCCTGCCAGGGACCAGTAGCTTCCAGTGTCCTTTACCACAAGACCTGTAACACATACCGCCGAAGTGGCTGTAAAAAGTGCCTCATGAAATGGTGTGATCACCTTCTCCGCAGAAGAAAATGGAAGCATCAGCAGAACGGTTCCCAAAAGGATCACTCCTGCAAACCCCATGATAATCAGCTGAAAAGATGTCATATGTTTTTTCTTATATGATTTTTCCGGCATAAATGATCAGAACTCCTTATCAATACTTTTAACAGTGCTATCCTCGTAATGCATTTTATTATATATAACTACTTTCAAAGATAGTATAAAAGTCTCTGCTTCCGTATTAAGATTTTATAAAGATATGATATTGATATGAACACTGCAGCATGCGAAAAAGAAGCTCCATCGCTTTCCAGAGATGAAGCCATTGCAATTTTAGATACTCCGGACAAAGAACTTGAGGCACTGATCGACCGTGCCAGCAGTTTACGTTACAAATATAAGGGAAACCAGGTAAGCATCCACATCCTTACCAATGCCCGCAGTGGTAACTGTTCCCAGGATTGTGCCTACTGTGCCCAGTCATGTCGTTCCACTGCCGATATTGATAAATACAAATGGGTAGATGAAGACAAATTATATCAGGACAATGATTTCGTAAATGATTATCATTTATCCAGACATTGTATCGGACTGAGTGGTATGAAATTTACAGATAAAGAAATCGAGGAGCTGGCCCGCAGGATCCGAAAAATGAAAGAACACGGAACTCATCTCTGCTGCTCCATAGGCTTTCTCACAGAGCACCAGGCAAAAATGCTCAAAGAGGCTGGTCTTGACCGGATCAACCATAACCTGAACAGCAGCCGTTCCTTTTATCATAATATCTGCAGTACACATACCTTTGACCAGCGTGTCCGGAATATCCATATGCTTCAGGGACTTGGTTTCGAGATCTGCAGCGGCGGTATCATTGGCATGGGTGAAAGCAAGGAAGACGTTGTTGACATGCTTCTGGAATTACGTGAGATCCAGCCGGAAGCACTGCCGATCAACTTTCTTCTTCCGATCAAGGGAACTCCTCTCGGAAATGCAGATATTTCCCAGCTGACAACAGAATACTGTATGAAGGTTCTCTGCCTGGCAAGACTTCTTGTGCCTGAAGCAGATATCCGATGTGCTGCCGGAAGAGAAGTTTATTTTAAAGGCGAAGAAAAAAAACTGCTCAGTGTTGTAGACTCTATTTTTGCTTCCGGTTATCTTACAGAAGGTGGTCAGGGAATCGAAGACACTCTCAAAACCATTACGGATGCAGGATTCACCTATGAGATTGAATCTGCGTAAGCATCCTTCTGTACATATGACCTGTCATACACACTTACAGCATTTCATTGCTTACCCGAACCAGTAAATATATTACCCTTTTCAAAGGAGGCTCTTTTAATATGAATCAGACAAATACTGTCTCTGCACCACGTACAAAAACCTACGAGATCACCATGACCGCTCTGATGGCAGCTGTCACCTGTATTCTTGCGCCGCTGTCCATTCCGATCGGTCCGGTTCCAATCTCATTTACCAATCTTGCCATTTATCTGTCCCTGTATCTTCTCGGATGGAAAAAAGGAACCATCAGCTATCTGATCTATCTTCTGCTTGGACTTGTAGGTCTTCCGGTATTTTCCGGATTTACCGGCGGCCCTGCAAAGCTGGCCCGTCCTACAGGCGGATACATCATCGGCTTTATCGTTATGGCTGTTATTGCCGGACTGGTAATTGACAACTGCCATAAGCCTCTGATCCAGCTCGTTGGTATGATCGCAGGAACAATTGTATGCTATCTTTTCGGAACTGTATGGTTCTGCATCGTTGCAGATTCCACTTTCAAAGCAGCTCTTGGAATTTGTGTAATTCCGTTTATCCCGGCAGATCTCATAAAAATGATCATCGCCATGATCATCGGACCAATGATAAAGAAACGAATCCGATAAGCTGAAGCTCTTTATCGCGTTTCATTTTTCTTATCTGAGTTTTTTCTTCAGTTCCTGGATCAGTTCAAAATAATCTCTGTGTTTCATCTCCGGGAAAGCCTTAATGATTCTTCCCTGGCCGAATACCGTATGGTTTGTGATAGAGCTTGACAGCTCATCAAACTGTGCCTGAAGCTCCGCTTTCTTCATCCGAAGCATTTCGGCAGATTTTTCTCTCTGAGCCACAGTCGCATCTCTGAGCTCTGCCTTAGCAAGAGCAACCTGAACCTTTCCCTCTCCCACCTTCTGTGCTGTATCAATGGTAGTTGTTGCCAGAGTATCACTGAGCTTATCACTCACGATCCGCAGATCCGCACGTACCTTATCCAGTCGGGTAAGCTTCTTATTCAGTCCGCGGATCACCGCCACTGTTACAATAAGATCAGCCAGATACACCGCATACAGAATTGCCATAACAACCCATTCCAGTGTGGAAGGTGTATGAGAAGCCTGACGCTCCACATACTTCTGAAAAACCTTTACGACCATCACAATGGCAAGTCCCCATATCAGGGAAAACTCAAGACAGATATAGCCGTGAAAATTCAGCGGCTTATTAGAATAATCCCACCATCTTGCATGGAAGCATACATCCAGAAGCCATCCGGCAACCAGCTCTACCGCAGTTGCAAGAACGATTCCAAACAGAAAGATCATTCCCTCACTCATCTGATGTCCGCCGTTCTGAAGCGTATTAAGCAATGCAAACACGGAAAGTACACCAAATCCGTACACCGGGCATACCGGACCGTTGAGAAATCCCCGGTTTATAACCTTTCCTAAGGTTACTGCATGGAAGATAACTTCAACGACCCATCCTCCAAAAGAATAAAACAAAAAATACAGACATATCTGAAAATACGTCATCCCGCAAATCATCCTGTACTCCTCCTTTACAGCTGTCAAGATTCCGGCAGCTATTTCAGGGGTCAGTACCATCACCTCTGCCGGGGTGATTCTGATTATATCATATCACCCCTCTCATTTACATCCCTTTATCCGGTCATTCTTCCGAAACAATTTCTTTTTTCACACGGGTGAAGTACAGAAAGAATCCGATGTTCAGAATAATTCCCACTGTGGTAGATACCGGTGCTGCAAGACCGATCTTTGTCAGGCTGGCATCCGGCTGGATACTCATAAAGTACGCCATTGGAAGTCGTACCAGAAGCGTCTGTACCAATCCCTGGACCATAACCCAGATGGTCTGGTTGTTTCCATTGAAATAGCCTATCATACTGAACAGAACAGCCGTTACCAGTGTCTCCGGAGCAAACCCCTTCAGATAATCAAAGCCCTTTTGGATAACGCCGGCATCTGTTGAAAAGAATCCTGCCAGCACATCACCCTTCAGCAGGATATTCAATCCTGTATTCACTTTTGACACACTGCAGGCAGTCTGCAAAATAGCCCCATCGTACAGACTGCTCCAGACCGTTTTCCCCTGCTTTCAGCTTCAGAACTTCTGTAAGCTCCGGGATCTGCATCATATTTCTACAATTCATAAAACACTACTCCTCCCACTGATACTGCTTCATATCTACACATCCATTTGCCTTAAACTCCACACCCTCGTCTTCCAGAAGCATCTTCTGCTCTCTCCAGCCTGGTGCAGTACGCCCTGCATGGTTCACAACTCTGTGGCAGGGATACTTCCCGTAAAATTCTGCCATACCTAAGACTTTTCCTACAAGACGTGAATTTTTATCCCGCCCGATCAGCCGTGCGATCTGCCCGTAGGCGGCCACTTTTCCCTCAGGTATCTCTTCCACCACGGACAGTATCTCGTAGATTAAATCTTCATCCAGTATTTTTCCCATAATTATTCCTCCGAAATCCTGCTGGCAATTTTCATAGCATGTTTTCATAAATAAAATATCTGTCTTTTCGTGGACGCCTGCACCAGACCGTCCTTTCAGCCTGAGTTTTACAGTGCAGTTCCTTTCTTTGGAATAAACAAACGGCTCATATCTGTATGTTCCAGCTTAAGAAGTGAAATTTTTTTGTCAATTCCTCCGGCATAGCCCGTCAAGCTTCCATTTGTTCCTACGACTCGATGGCAGGGAATGATAATGGAAATTTCATTATGTCCAACCGCACCGCCTACTGCCTGGGCGGACATATGGGAAGTGTTTTTCATCACTGCAATTCTGCGCGCAATTTCTCCATATGTGATCGTCTGTCCATAGGGAATCTCCAGTAAAATCTGCCACACTGCCTTTCTGAATGTTGAACCGTTCGGATGAAGTGGTGGAGTAAAGTTCGGTTCTTCACCGGAGAAATATACATCCAGCCATTTTTTTGCTTCTGTGAGAATTTTCGTTTCCTGTGGAACATAATCTTCCGGAAGTGTATTTGCAAAATATTTCTGTCCTTCAAACCACAAACCGGTAAGTCCGATTTCATCTGCGGCAAGTAAAATATCTCCGATTAGCGATTTATATTTGCATGTGTATACCATATTTTCCCCCCATATTCATTTATCTCTATAATTTTTTCTATAGCATTCCTCTTAATTAACGCAAATGTCACATGCGCGTCCCCTCTGCGATTTCATCTCGGTAATTGAATTGCCGAGGATTCCCGCTTATTGTCCTAAAACGGAAAAAGGGACCAGAAACATATGCCCCGAATCCGGCTCTATAATCTCAGGCACTCTCATGTTGCTCTACTGATCAAATATCTGGTTATTGCGGATTGCCTGGGCCATGTGAGTATTAAGGTTACTCTTGGCACCTACGGCCACCTTTATCCCAACAAGCAGCAGGAGATTTCTGATATTCTTGACAATTTATAATATTATACCATTTTTGTTTTGAACATGCTATAAACGGAACAAAAACCCCCGGAAGTCTCGACCACTTCCGGGGGTTTTCGTATCAAATTCGTATCACGGGATCGTTAAACCCAGTGTTTTTCCTGCTTTTAAAAGTTTTTCAATACTCTCTCCACAACAATATAAAAAGCGGCAGAGCCTCTATTTTTGCAGGCTCTACCGCTTTCTATCTGAATTCCCCTCAAAAAATCTTTATATTAGAACAGTCCTGTGATCTTACCGCTCTCGTCTACGTCGATCTTGGTTGCTGCCGGTACTTTCGGAAGACCTGGCATGGTCATGATCTCACCGGTCAGTGCAACAATAAATCCTGCACCTGCGGAAATCTTAAGATTTCTTACTGTTACCTCGAAATCTGTCGGAGCACCAAGCTTTGTCTGGTCGTCTGTTAAGCTGTACTGGGTCTTAGCTACACAGATCGGGCAGTTGCCAAATCCAAGTGCCTCCAGCTGTTTCGCCTGCTTCTGGGCATTTGCTGTAAGAACCACTTTCTTTCCGCCATAAACCTTCTGTACGATCTGGTTCAGTTTATCCTCAATGGAGCCTTCCAGCTCATAAGCATATGTGAAATCATTCGGCTCTTCAACCAGACGGAGAACTTCCTCAGCAAGCTTGATTCCGCCTTCGCCGCCTTTTGCCCATACCTCGGAAAGTGCTACGTTTACGCCAAGCTCTTTACATTTTGCTTCTACAAAATCAAGCTCTGCCTTGGTATCGGTCGGGAATGCGTTAATAGCTACCACACATGGAAGCTTGTATACATTTTTGATATTGCTTACATGCTTCAGAAGGTTCGGGATACCTTTTTCAAGAGCCTCAAGGTTCTCATTGTTAAGATCTGCTTTTGCAACGCCACCATTATATTTCAGAGCACGTACGGTTGCTACGATAACAACGGCACTTGGTGTAAGACCTGCCATACGGCACTTGATATCCAGGAATTTCTCAGCTCCAAGGTCAGCACCGAAGCCAGCCTCTGTGATGGCATAATCAGCAAGCTTCATAGCCATCTTTGTAGCGGTTACGGAGTTACATCCGTGAGCGATATTTGCGAATGGTCCGCCGTGAACGATCGCCGGAACATGCTCCAGTGTCTGTACAAGGTTTGGTTTCAGAGCATCTTTCAGAAGAGCTGTCATAGCGCCCTCTGCGTGAAGATCACCGGCTGTTACCGGTTTCTGCTCGGAAACTTTACCATAGGTATATCCGATGATGATTCTGGAAAGTCTCTCTTTCAGATCTTTGATATCACTTGCCAGACAGAGAACTGCCATGATCTCCGATGCTACGGTGATGTCGTAACCGTCCTCACGCGGCATACCGTTTGTTCTTCCGCCAAGTCCGTCTACTACATTACGAAGCTGACGGTCGTTCATGTCAACGCATCGTCTCCAGGTGATCTTTCTCGGGTCGATGTTCAGTTCATTACCCTGGAAAATATGGTTGTCGATCATTGCTGCAAGAAGGTTGTTTGCCGCACCGATTGCATGGAAATCACCGGTAAAATGAAGGTTGATATCTTCCATTGGAACTACCTGTGCATAACCGCCACCTGCTGCACCACCTTTGACACCGAATACCGGTCCAAGGGATGGCTCACGAAGAGCTACCATAACATTTTTTCCAAGTCTCTGCATTCCATCTGCAAGACCTACCGTTGTAGTTGTTTTTCCTTCCCCGGCCGGTGTCGGGTTGATAGCTGTTACCAGGATCAGCTTTCCGTCTTTTTTGTCTGTTTCCTTCAGAAGATTATAGTCGATCTTTGCTTTATATTTACCATACTGCTCCAGGTACTTGTCATCAATACCTGCTTTCTCTGCAATCTTGGTAATTGGCTCCATTGTGCACTCCTGTGCAATTTCGATATCACTTTTGAATCCCATAATGTTCTCCTTTCTCCGCAGCAACCGTCCGGATCTTTTTATCCCATAAAAAAGAGCAGTATCTGAATTTCTTCAAATACTGCCCAGACGGTCGACTCATCGAATCTCCGGCTCCCTCGTGGTTATCCCACAATTCCGTCAGTCACCGAAGACTTTATTAATTTGATGATTGAATATTAACATATTTATTAATGGTTGTCAAGAAATTATCGAATTATTTTTTTCACTTTTAAAGTGAGCTAAGTCTAATTTTCTGAATCATTTCAGTTTTCCATACTATTCATCAGATACTGAATGTTATAAGGAAAATTCTGTTTTTCGTCAATTCCATGATAATTTCCTCTTTGCCCAATCCGGAAATATGTCTTTACTTCCAAACGTACTGTTCACGATAACAACGGCACTTGATATCCGGAAATTCACTTTTAAAGTAATTCAGGTCTGATTTTTGCCTGCAAACCCACACCGGATCGCCTGTGTCGGACATATTTTTTTACATCTTCCACATCGGATGCACTCTGCACTGTTGGGATTTTCCGTCGGATCGACCTCCATCTGGCAGATATTTCTGCATTTTCCGCAGTGAACACATTTTTCTTTATCTACTCTGTAACGAAAAACGGAAACTTTATTAAATACCGAATAAAAAGCTCCCAGCGGGCAGATATACTTACAGAATGGCCGGTATATCATAATTGATAAGATAATGGTGATCACCAGGATCGTATTTTTCCACATGTACAGCCAGCCTACTGCACTTCGCATGGATTTGTTCAGCAGCACCAGAGGGATACCTCCCTCCAGCGTTCCTGCCGGGCAGATCAGCTTGCAGAAATATGGTGCTCCCTGGCCCATGATATCTACTGCAAACATGGGAAGTAGGATCACAAATACAAGAAAGATCACATATTTCAGTTTTCGCAGAAGCTTATCTCCCCGAAATGTCCGGATCTTCTTTGGAAAAGGAATCTTGTTCAACAGATCCTGAATCAGTCCAAAGGGGCAGAGAAATCCGCACACCAGTCTTCCAAGCAGCGCTCCCACAAAGATCAGAAATCCAGCCACATAATATGCCATCTTGAAGTTCCAGCTTCCGATCACAGCCTGAAGGGAACCAATGGGGCAGGCCCCTCTTGCCCCGGGGCAGGAATAACAGTTCAGCCCCGGAACACAGACATTTTTCAGTTTTCCGGTATAGATCTTTCCAGTCACAAACCCTGATATGTGACTGTTTGTAAGGGCCGCCCACAATGCCTGGATTCCATGCCGCGGCCATTCATTTATTTTCATCTTCTTATTATCCAATGCCAATACACTCCATACAGATGTTGATCGCTTTTGTAAAAACTACAGACACCTCGCCCCTGCAGATTCCCAGTATCATCAGTAAAATTCCCAAAACCGCCAGTGCCGGTCCGATCCACTTGGATTCTGTTATTTTCTGAATCATTTTTTCACTCTCCGTAATGATCATCTTTTACTTTGAAACGTTTTTAAGCTCTTTTTCCACGATTTCCTTCCATTCGTCCAGTGTATGGCTTCCTGTATAGGTATCGCCTACAATGTTTCCATCTTTGTCAACAAAAAATGTTTCAGGAAATGCGGAAATCCCCTGCAGACGGCCATTCATCATAGTAGTATCCGGTATCAGGAACGGATACTCTGCTTTAGTTTTTTCCTGAAGAATGCCTGCTTTTTTTACTGCCTCCTCGTCCTGATTTCCCTTTTCATCTGTAGTATCAAGCACCACGCCTGCTACTCCGACTCCTTTATCTTTCATTTCTTTGTAGAGCTCCTGAAGTTCCGGAATTTCTTTTACACATGGTGAGCACCAGGTTGTAAAAATATTTACCAGCGTAAGGTCATAGTCACTGAATACTTTTTCTGTATATGTTTTTCCATCTATTCCTGTTGTTTCAAATTTTCCTACAGATTTTACATCCTCCGGGTTGACGCTGGTATCCTGTGGCTGGTCAAACACGGAAATATTCTGATATGGTGCCATTTCCGTAATATCGGTTTTGATCTTTTCCAGCTCCTTTGTCAGCTTTTCATCTGCATCTTTGTTGGTGCTCAGATAATATTTGTATTTCCCGTCGCTGCTGCTTCCAAGCTCTTTATGCTCTGTACAGCCTGTGATCTCATCCAGCTTTTTCTGTGAAGCTTCGTCATAAACGCCAATTGTACCAATTCTGTCCAGACCTGCCACCCAGTCGTCATATCCTGTTCCCATCTTCTGTATTTCGGCATTTTTCTATTCCTCTGTCATTTTGCTCCAGCTTACATAGGCATATGTCACTGCATTGGTCTGATTCTCAAAATCTTCCGTAGTAAGCATTGCAATGCTCTGGTCCTTGATCTGATTTAACAGCTCCTTCGAAAGTGAAAGCTTCAGTCCCAGAAACGGATATTCTTGACACTCCCCACAGCTAAAGCAGGGGGATTCTTGCTTCTCCCACTACTGCATTGGCAAACACCTTACGGTACTGCAATGTCTTACACAG
>NZ_JBQHWA010000050.1:0-14161 GCF_052064225.1 Blautia massiliensis (ex Liu et al. 2021)
TGGGTACGTGACATTGAGAGTTCCTCCTTATTCTCTTTATTATACATGAATTCTTTGAGAATAAGGTGTCAACTTTATTTATACAACATCAGCAATGAACTGACAGAGGATGATCTCAAAGACATTCTTTGTGAAATAAAGAGGGAAGATATTTCAAGGGTGACATTTAAGACCGAACAGCTAAAGAAGTATTTTCCAAAAGATTATACCGTGGAAAAAATGAAACGTGAGATCATCGATATCTTAAAAATATGGATGGATAAATATTGGGATCTATAAGGGGGATTTGAATTTATGTGTAAAGTAATCGCAGTTGCAATGCAAAAAGGTGGATGTGCAAAAACAAGTGTATCGTTAAATTTGGGAATAGGACTTGCCAGAGCAGGTAAGAAAGTCTTGTTAATTGATAATGATCCGCAGGGAAACCTTACAGCCAGTTTAGGATATGAAGAACCAGATGATATGAGTGATACTCTTGCATCTGTAATGATGAAGATCATTAACGAGGAACCAATCGAACCGGGATATGGGATTCTTCATCATCAGGAAGGAATTGATCTGATACCAGGCAATATCGAGTTATCCGGTTTGGAAGTACTTCTTGCGAATGTGATGAGCCGGGAAAACATCCTGAAAGAATATATTGATCAGATTAAAGAACTGTATGACTACATCATCATTGATTGCATGCCTTCTTTGGGAATGACAACAATTAATGCTTTAGTAGCTGCAACCTCTGTACTTATACCAGTTCCGGCAGCTTATCTTCCTGTAAAGGGATTGTGTCAGCTGATTAAAACCATCTCTATGGTAAAGAAACGTCTCAATAAGAAATTAAAGATTGAGGGGATTGTTCTTACTATGGTAGATTACAGAACCAATTATGCAAAGGATATCACACAAAAATTACGTGAGGGTTATGAATCAACAATAGGTGTATTTAATACGTATATTCCATTTTCAGTCAAAGCTGCAGAATGCAGTTTAGAAGGAGTGAGTATTTACATTCACGAGCCAAAGGGAAAGGTTGCCGAAGCATATAAGAAATTGACAGAGGAGGTTTTATCTCATGAAAACTAGAACAGGACAGAAATTGAAATTAACAACTGTTGAAGAATTATTGGGAGTTCCTGCTACGGAATCCTCGACAGAAATTGATATTGATATGATCCATGTATTTAAAAATCATCCATTTAAAGTATTGGATGATGAGAAAATGTCAGATTTGGTTGAAAGTATTCGAGTTAATGGCATCTTATCTCCTGTTTTGGTACGTCCAGATGGCGAAGACAGTTATGAAATGATCTCCGGTCACAGAAGGATGCATGCTGCAAAGATTGTTGGATTAACTATGATACCTGCCATTGTAAGGGAAATGTCAGATGATGAAGCCATTGTATATATGGTAGATTCGAATATTCAGCGAGAAGAATTACTTCCTAGTGAGAAAGCATTTGCATTCAAAATGAAAATGGATGCAATGAACCGACAGGGAAAAAGATGTGATACCACTTTAGGACATGATGTCCCAAAGTGGAGTCATGAAATAATAGGTTCCGATAGTGGTTTTAGTGGTCGTCAGGTAAAAAGATATATCCGGCTCACAGAACTGATTCCGGAATTATTGGATATGGTTGACTCAAAGAGACTACAGTTCACTGCCGGTGTGGAAATCTCCTACATTGACAAGGAAATCCAACAATGGATATGCGAGTACATCCATGAGAATGGAAATGTAAAACAGAACCAAATAGTTATTCTTCGTCAAGAATTGTTAAATGGAGCAATTACACAAAGCCAACTGATCGATATTTTGAATGAGAATGCAATTGGAAGAATTCCGAAAAAGAAGGTAACTCTTTCAGAAAAGAAATTATCTCAATACTTTCCACCATATTACACATCTGCAGAAATGGAAAAAGTAATCGTCGAACTTCTTACCAACTGGAAGGAACAAGGAGGTGCAGAGAATGGCTTTTGATTATATTTATGGCTTATCATCTGAGCAATATAGCTTCTACAGGATTCCAAAGAGCCTGATGTTCGGGGATGAATTTCGAGATTTATCCCTGCAGGCAAAGCTTCTTTACGGATTACTCTTAGACCGGATGGGAATGTCCGCAAAGAATCAATGGATTGATAATGAAAACAGAGTTTATGTAGTTTATCCGATTTCCGAAATGCAAGAGGATCTGAATGTTTCAAAGAAAAGGCAATTGAATACCTGAAAGAACTTGAAACAGTTGGATTGGTAAAGAAAAAGGTAAAAGGTTTTGGATTACCGAATCATTTGTATGTGAAAAACTTTGTTGTTTCACAACCGGCATAGGCATTTCAGAAGTTTTAAAATCGACACCCCTAGAGGTGCAAATTCAGGAAGGGAGGAGCTTCGCATGGAACAGCAGAAGCCACAGTTTCGTTATTATTATGGTGATGAATCCGAGCAATTCAGTTTCTTCAAAATACCGAAGCTTCTGATTACGCATGAGATTTTCCGAGGACTATCGAATGATGCCAAGATCCTGTATGGATTATTATTAGATCGAATGAGTCTTTCACAGAAAAACAAGTGGTATGACGAAGAAAACAGAGCCTATATTGTATGCAGTATTGAAGAAATCACAGAATTATTGAATTGTAGTCGAAACAAAGCAATAAAATCACTTCAAGAACTGGATACAGATAAAGGAATCGGACTGATAGAAAAACGTCGTCTGGGGCAAGGAAATAATACGATTATGTATGTAAAGAATTTTCTTATTCCTCAAGAAATGATCTCGCAGCAATCGAATGCTGATACAATTTCAGAAGTCCAAAATTTAAACTTCAAGAAGTCCAAAATAAGGACTTCTAAAAGTCCAAAAAATCAACTTCTAGGAGTCCAAAATATGGACCATAAAAATACTTATAATAATAAAACCAATAATAATCAGACTGATGATTCTAATCGGATCATATCTGGTGACAGTAATCGATTTGATAAACGATATGATGCAGAATCGGAGCTTAAGGCATATCAATCTCTGATCAAAGAAAAAATTGAATATGAATACCTGCTCATAGCTTATCCAACAGAGAAAGAAACCATTGAGGGTATCTATGAGTTAATCGTGGAAACTGTAATGTCCAGTGGTGAAAAGATCCTTATTGCAAGTAACTGGTATCCGGCATCTTTAGTGAAGGATAAGTTCATGAAGCTTAATTATCATCACATTCAATACGTTTTGGATATGCTTCGCTCAAACACGACAAAGGTACGAAATATTAAGAAATACATATTGGCTTCACTCTTTAATGCTCCAACAACGATAGAAAGCTATTACAGAGCAGAGGTCAATCATGATTTTCCACAATATGCAGCAGCAAAATAAAAAGGAGGGATAACTATGTTCGTTTTAAAATTAATCGGGAAAGTATGCGTATTACCGGTAATCATAGTATTGGCGATTCTTTTGGGAATCGTCAAAGTGTGTGTTGGAATTTATAGCTTTGCAAGGGCACTGTTCGGTCTTATGATCGGTGCCCTGGTGATTCTTACTGTTATTTTCTATCAGGATTGGCTACAGATTGGGTTGCTGGCAATCATTTCATGTATTGGGATATCTATTTTAGCTGCCGGAATATTCTTGGAAATGATGTTGGAATCAGGAATCCATAAATTGAGAGATTTTGTATTATCATAAACGAAGGCGGTCAAAAATGACCGGATTCAAATAATGGTATTTACTTTATCGAAAAAGCGATGAATGGTAAAATACTTTCATGCGGAAATATACCAGAAAAAATTTTATTGAATAAAGATTTGGGAGGGACACTAATGAACAAAATGGAAAATGAATATATTCAGTTGCCACCATTAAAGAGAGACACTGATTTAAGAGTGATCATGGCACTGTGGGAATATGTTAGGCTGGCAGATGAAGAGAGAGAACATGTTTTCACTATTATGAATGAAATCAAAAAAGATAATGAAATCAGAGTACTTCCACCACTCGAATCGTTTCAAAATCTGCCAGAGGAAGATATCAATGATTTTGACAAGGTCATGGGAAAGATAATTAAGGATATTATTGTGGAGGCATGTGACCTTGCATGTTGGGTATACAGACATAAATTTATTGAAGGATGGACTCTGGAACAGATGGTAGATGAAAAAGGAAACGCAGAACAGTTCATTGTTGCTCTTTATTATTTATTTGAGGAATACATCGATATGCCTGATGATAATAATATCAGACCATCATAATAAAACTGGTGTAAGCTGAGATATAAATATGGTATACTGATATTGTTCCTTATTTTTTTGACTGTATATATCGCAATGCCTAAGTATTATACATCGGTACATATAATCTGATAAGTTACCTTGTTTCTCAGTAAAATAAAGGTATCATATCGGAAAAGAGGTGTAGAATACTTGCAAGCTGAGAACTATATTATTGCTAAGATTGAGCAGTTGTGTGAAAAGAAAAATATCAGCAGATACAGACTAGCTCAGAAATCTGGAATCGCGCAATCATCTATTTCTACATTGTTAAACAGAAAGAGCGTTCCAACGATTCAAACTCTTGAGAAAATATGTAATGGATTAGATATGACTCTTGCTCAATTTTTTACGGTGGATGAAGAATATCCTGATTTAACATCCGATCAAAAACAGCTGCTTTCTGACTGGAACGCAATGGATGATCATCAAAAAGAGCTGGTAAAAGCATATATACAGGGCATCATTAGAAAATAAGGACGGCTGTGCTTAAGGAATGGCATAGCTTGTCCTTATTTTTGTTTTGGGGGTTGTCATGAAACGATATTATTTTTTATGCTGTGCATTTCTTTTGGGAATTATCCTTTGTAGCTGTCAGACACAGACAGTTGAAAGCTCAAACAAAAATCAACAATCAGAACAGAAAGAAAAAGACGAGAAAGATTTAAAACTATCACTTCAATCATCCATCGGAAAGGACCAATGCTTTATCTGCGGAACTCCTGCAGGAGGACTTCTTGATTACTATAATAAATTCGATTCTATCGGGATTATTCATTGGGCAGATATGTCGGTCACTGATACCCGGATTCGAGAATATGATGATGCTGGAAATGAAAAGATTGATTCTGGTCATATGAGTACAATGGTACATTCTTTTGGAGAGAATTATGGTTCTATTATGACACACTCTCAACCGGATAGATGCATTGCTGAACCGAATATATACCTTGGTGAGAAAGATACAATAGATTGTGAATCTCTCACTGACCAGTTGTGTCAGGATTGTCTGGAGAAGGTATGTGAGTTTTATGAAAATCAGATAAACAATGGTAATGATGAATATATGGAAAGCACAGGGTACTCGCTGATTGATTTTACAACAGGAGAACTTTATACCCTATCTGATCCGTATCGGGGATATAGCATCCGAGATTATATGGTCCGGTATGACTATGGAGAGCAGGGAAGCGGAGAAAAATATATTGATCTATTGATTTTCTATGCTCCTGTTCGTTGAGAAAACAGATAGGTGAAGATTGAAAAAATGGACGTATTGGATGTTCAGCATTACGTCCATTTTCTATAATTCTACAAACTGGAATTTCTGGATGAGTATAATATGCGGAAAAATAAACTTAACTCCATCTTAAATATAGTGCTGAGTTTCACTGCCATTCTTTAACACCATTTTCACCACACCAAGCAATGCTGCAAACAAAACACCTGCAACCGGCCATACAATCCATGTAATATCCCAGCTCATCGTCCAGAAGCTCCATGCAAGGTAAATCGCTGTAGTCAAGCACCAATAGAACTACGATTCCGACCGCCGCAGCGATCATCAGTCTCATTGGATCTGCCACAAAAGTTGTTTCTTCCATTTTTCCTTTGAATTCATCTGATGTATTTACCATGTATTCTATTCATCAAAAATGCAATACTGGAATTTTCTCTAAATTTTTGTATCTGTTTTTGTACATTTTAGCATTTTGACATTGAACCCGAAACATATTATCATAGGAAACAAGAATGATAACTATTAGAAATGGAGCAAATCATACGATGCATTTGTTATCTGAAGAAAAAAGCCTTCCTCAAAAAATATCAGATTCCTCTCTTTGTAGAAACCACCGGAGGTGCACTGCAGGAAGAAACCATCGAGACTCACCGTGAGATTGCAGATGCCATTGCAGCTCATGAGCCCCTCCGGGCACAGGATGCCATGTATCTGCATCTGGTTTACAACCGTAAGAGAATCCAGATGATTAAAAAAGGAGACCTTATATGACACTGCAGCAAATAAGATATTTTATCAGCGTAGCTGAGTCCGGCTCTATCAGTGAAGCAGCCAAGCGTTTGTTTACAGCTCAGTCAAGCATTTCCAGCGCTATTAAGGAAATAGAAAACACATATGACATTACCGCATTTATAAGAGAAAGCACAGGCGTACGTCTTACCAGAAGCGGCGAAGAGCTTTTAATTGAGTTTAAGGGAATTCTAAGCCGTCTTGACTACCTGGATGAGAAATATAACGGTTCCAAAAAACGGCCTTTAGGTCTGTCCGTTTCTGCCCAGCATCACATTTGCGGCATGGCCTCTTTTATTTCTGTCATCAATAAGTTAAATGAACGCTATGGTTCCTATAACTGTGGTTTTTATGAATGCCGTACCTCAGAAGTACTGGATCGCGTAGAACGGGGACTGGACGATTTGGGAATTATTTTTTTCACAGAGCATAGCAAAGGACAGATGATTCAGGAATTAAGAAATCGTGGTATTATTTTTAATCACATTGTTTATCAGACAGCTCATGCTTACATATGCCAAAACCATCCACTTGCCAATAGCCAGGAAATTAATATTGAAGAAATGATACAATATCCTTTTATTTCTTATGATCGTTCACCTGACACGAACCCTGCTTATACTGATCTTATCATTCCAAATTATCAGGTAAAAAAAATAATCCATGTTTCTGACCGGGCAGCTTCCTATTCTGCTATGCGTTATTGCCATGGATTTGCTATTGGAAGTGGTTACAGATCTTTTGATAGTAATTACAGCGACATTATTTCTCTGCCTGTCAAAAACGGAGTTCGCCTTGAGATAGGATGGATTTTGCGTCAAAAGCATACACTTTCTGATACCGCCAGCCGTTTTGTGGAGCTTTTAATGCAGAATGAAGCTGTTTTTATGTAAATAAAGATCCGACGATTTTCTTATAAAAAAATAATGCAGTGAGAAAACCCCTTTCTTGATATAGTGAAAAAAGCGATGGCTTCCCATCGCTTTTTTGTATGTTCGCAGAAACCAGCTCTCATGTTATACTTACAACGTAAATTACTACGCACCTGCACAGAAAAAAAGGAAGGAGTTTCTTATATGGAAAAACTAAAGATTGTCATCAAAAAGTACTGGAAAATTTACCTTGCCGCTCTGGTCATTTCCGCAGTCTGTGATCTGATCGGAACCGTTAAGCTTAACATTGGCGTTGGTACACTTACTCTGTTTCCGATGGTGTTTGCCGTCATATTCGGAGGGCTTTTAGGGCCGGATATTTTTAAAGTATTCAAAACTGAGGAATGTAAAATAGGCGGAAGTCTGGTCCTTGTGGTTTTAGCACCTTTTATGGCTAAAATGGGCATTTCTTCCGGTGCAAATCTTGCAAAACTGGTTTCAGTGGGTCCTGCATTACTTCTTCAGGAATTCGGAAACCTTGGAACGATTCTTTTATCTATGCCTCTAGCATTATTGCTTGGTTTAAAGAAGGAATCTATTGGTGCATGTTACTCAATTAACCGTGATTCAAACCTTGGATTAACTACAGATATTTTTGGACCGGACGCTCCGGAAACAAAAGGAACCTTTGCAGTTTATATCGTAGGTTCTGTAATCGGAACAGTATTTATCAGCATTCTTGCAAGCGTTGTAGCTTCCTGGAATATTTTCGATCCTATTGCTCTTGGTATGGCCAGTGGAGTAGGAAGTGGATCCATGATGACTGCTGCTGCCGGAACATTAGGTGAAATATACCCACAGCAGGCAGAAAATATTATGATTATGGGTGGTGCCAGTGATATGCTGACCGGTATTACCGGAATTTACATGGGTACTTTCGTAGGCCTTCCTCTTGCCAAAAAATTATACGCAATTTTAGAGCCTAAGATTGGACGCAAAAATAATCAGGAGGTTAAATAAATGGTCAGAAAATACTTCGTACAGCAGCTTGGACTGCTTCTCATGGTGTCTGTGATTATAATACTTACAAATATAATTGGTTACAAAATGCCTGTAAAAGATTCCATTATTGGAGTTCTTTTACTGAGTGCTATTTCTCTTATCGGTCTTACTATAAGTAAATTTATGAGCCGATTTGTTAAGCTTCCTTCTATGATGTATGTATCCCTTCTCGGGCTGCTTCTTGCATGTCCTGTTTCGCCGGTAAAAGATATCGTAGTTGAAACTACAACTCCTGTTGCATTTTTAGCTCCGGCTACAGCACTTGGTGCATTTGCCGGTATTTCTCTGGGAAAAGATTTAAAGGATTTTACAAAAATGGGATGGAAGCTGGTATTGATCACTTTATTTGTAATTACCGGAACCTTTATATTCTCCGCTCTTGTTGCAGACATTGTTTTGAAAATGACAGGAGCCATTTAACAATCATATGAGATGAAATGAGGTAGATTATGGAAAACTATGATATTTTAATCAAAAATTGTCAGGTTCTGAATCCTGATATGAGCGTTTCATCCACCTGTTCCGTAGGAATTAAAGACACTTGGATTAAAAAAATCGGTTCAGCAGATGAATTCGTTGATAGTGTTGCCACAGAAACACTTGATGGAAAAGGTAAGCTTGTTATGCCAGGTTTGATAGACGGTCATACACATACCTGTCAGCAGCTGTTAAGAGGTCGTGTTGCTGATGAATATCCTATGGTTTGGACTCGTTTTCTGGTTCCCTTTGAAAGCAATCTTCTCCCGGAAGATTCTTACGTCAGCGGACAGTTAGCCTGTCTGGAAATGATCAAAAACGGAACTACTGCTTTTGCTGATTCCGGCGGTGTACATATGGAACGTGTAGCTGATGCAGTTATAGAATCCGGCATGAGAGCTGCAATAGCGAAATCCACAATGGATATGGGCAATGCTATTACAGGCGCAATGAAGGAGACTGCATCTGAAGCTATAGACCATACAAAAGAGCTGTATAAGAACTATCAGGGAGCCGGCGATGGCCGTGTGGATATCTGGTTTGCTATTCGTCAGGTAATGACCTGCTCCAGAGATCTCATCACCATGGTAGGTGAATGTGCTAAAGAACTTCATACAGGCATCCATGCACATTTATGTGAGCATAAAGATGAAGTTAGCTTTTGCCTGCAAAATTATCAAAAACGTCCTGCTGAATTTTTAGATGAAATGGGAATTTTGGGTCCAAATCTTCTGACCGCACATAATGTTATGCTGTCAGACCATGATATTGCATTGATGGCAGAACGAGGAGTAAAAATGATCCATTGTCCAAGAGCCAACCTGGCAAATCATGGCTTCCCGAAGGCTCCTCAGATTCTGGAAGCTGGTGCAAGTGTAGGTTTGGGTTGTGATGGAGCTGCTCCTTCCAACCTGGATATTTTCGATGAGATGAAGGTTCTGCGTTATTCTATGCTGGCTTATTGGGGACTTCCTTCTTTTAATCCGGTAGTTATGACCTGCCCGACTCTTTTGAAAATGGCTTCTCAGGGAGGAGCAAATGCTATCGGACATGGCGATATTCTGGGATCTGTAAATGAAGGAAAGAAAGCTGATCTGATTCTTTTAAATATTGATCAGCCGCATATTACACCAACTCAGAATCTTGTAAATACTATTGTAGATGCTGCAAATGGACATGATGTAATCGATTCCATCATCAATGGAAAGATTGTTATGAAAAATCGTGAGGTACTTACATTAGATGAAGAGCGAATTCGCTTTGAAGCTACACAGCATATGAATGAAATCATAAAGAGAGCTTATTAAAAAAAGCAAAAGACTGCTATACCAGAATTTATCAGAGCCTGGTGGAAGTAAAAGAGGCTGTAAAAAATCTTGTGTCTTTGGAAAGTGGAGACTATGAGAAAATCTCTGTAAATTAGATTCTTCTATGATAATGAAGGGTGAAAAGCTTACAAATCAGGCTTTTCACCCTTGTTTTATATATAACAGTTACTGCCAGGCATGTCATTTCTTTGCACAATAAATACACTTGTCACAGCTATTTGCAATTGTCTTAGGCATATCACCGCCTTCGACATAATCTGGATTATTAATGCGTAATGGACAGGTTTTGACTCCACCAATCTCGGCGGGAATAGGACAACGTCCGTCCATTTTCATATCGAATTGTTTCTTCATCTCATCCTGTTTTACTTTCTCATAATCACCACAACTAAACATAAACAACGAAACAATTTGATTCATACGTTTTTTCTCTCCAAACTCTGTTCAATTACCGCTTTACCATTCTGTTAATCCTCGTCAAAATTCAAATTTGCCTTTCTTTTGATTTCATATTATATACCAAAACTATGAATAATTCTATCCACCGTCTTTTTCGCCGAGAACAGTGATAAAGGCAATCTGTCACTGAATATAACAGTAAATAAAGATTGAAAGACCGCCTACACGATGTAAGAGGTCTTTGCTTATAAGACTTTGTTTAATAAACTCTAATAAACTGCTCTCTATCACAATCATTAAGAGGAATTAGTTGTATAATACAATTCATACTTTTGCCCACACAGATCCAATTTGCATCATTCTTTTGGTAAATCAAAGTCTTCTTCAGTACATTTTCGGATTATATGCTTTGTCTTTTCCATCGGTAGCGGTACCTCTTCCATTGCATAATAATCTTTCTTCACCACCTCAACGACAGCTTCGTGGTTGTATTTTCCGGCTGGAACGATCACAAAATCACCAACTTCGATTGAGTCGTCATCGGCTATGTAATAATAGCTCTTATATCCTTCGTCAAAGGTTACACTGCAATAGATGATGTCGTTGCCACACCGCCGCACCTTTCCGTAGACGAATGGGTTCATAATTTCGCCCCAACCGTAGAAGGTCATGAAATCAAACACCGACTCAATGAATTCAGCCCAGTCATCCGGTAAACCTTTCTTATCGTAGGTTCCCCGAATGACTTTTTCAACTCCCTTTTTTGTGACCACCTTGATGGTGTAGTCTTTGCTTTCAAGTGGATTTTCAACTACATCAGGTGGATTTCCTTTAATATGTTCAAACAGAGTGTCTATATCCAAATCATCGAGCAGGCTCTCAATACCGCCTTCTACTTTGTACCTTCGAGTGACAGAACAACCTGTGCCGATATTCTGGATGTGTTCAATGCTTTCACTGTTTCTGTCTACGATCAAGGATTCTGTATAATCCCAAACGGCATATTCCGTATGCTCCAAGATCGGTTCCTTCGGTTTTATCTTTGTGATGCGGTGATAGAACATTTCGATCCGATTCACGATGTCTGGCTTGTTATTCCTATCAAAAACATACAAATCAGGCATATCCAAACTTTGACGGAGTAAATCTGAAAGATCAACCCCTTGAACTACAAACTTGGAACACAATGAACCACGAAATTTATAGGTTTTGCCCTCCGTATTTGTAAGCTCCATATTCCAGTCACCGATGTCTGTTGCAAATACCTCTGTATATTCATTGCTGAAATATGCTGAAAATGCGGACATAATTCTTTCTGCAACAGATATATCAACTTTTAGGTTTTGTGTTCTCGCCTTTTCATAATGCCCATCACGTCGCTGTCCGAACACATACGCTGAAAACCACACCCGTCCTTCCGAGTTGAGAGTAATGTGTTGTTCGACTTCTTCATCTGGTTCCGGGCATGGACCATAACCAAGGCGATTAGAAACAATACGAATTTTCTTCAACTCACCATTAAATATAAAAGGATTCTCGCCGGAAAGCACCGCCAGGCGGCTCAATGCCAAAATAAACCAGGAACGATTCTCGAACTCCAAAATGGAAGCGGCATCATAAGCCCAGTGGTTGAAGTATCGCCATTGTGAGTAGATTGCAGAGCCAAGCAAACTGATGTCTGTTATCTTGTCAATCACTTGATTCAATTCATTGTATTTGCTCGCAGCATTCCCGTACTTCTCCGAAAATGCGTGACCGCAATCCATTTGAAACCCAAGGGCTTCACAGTCATCAGCCATGTAGTGATCTACAAGCTCTATGTAGTTGATTTTTTGATCTCTGAATTTATCAACCCATTTTGTAGCGAAATCATGGACTTGCTTCAAATATTCCATTGTAGCCACCTCCTCAAAAGATTAAAATTCCTCCCAGATTCTGCCGTTTAGATCAGCTGCAATCTTCTCGGTATCAGGCATCGTTTTGTACCCAAACATATCCGCAAGGTTGAAGAACTTGCTTTTCTGAATAGGATTCTTGCTGCTTTTTCTAAAGTCAATCGGGTAGAACTTCTCAACCATAAAGTATCTGTGACTGATCGTGCGGAGGTTATAGCCGTAGTCCTCTGCACGGTGGATTGCTTCGTTAATGCGGCAGATTTCATCCGGCGTTGGCGCTTCACCACTTTCTGCCCGGTATGTCATTTTTCCCTCAACTTCGACCGCAATAATGGTCTTTTTCAACTTGCCGACCGCGCGTATGCTCTTATCTTTGTAGAGTCCAATATATCCATGCTCTGAAAACTTGCGGGATTCCTGATCATAAAATAAATTCAAATCCATGTTGTCCTGGAACGTTGTTCCTGCCACAATCGCTCGCATCCACTTATGACCATCCGGTATCAGCTTTTCATCAAAACAATATTTTTTGAAATCATCCAGCACAGAAATAATCTCCGTGTCTCTGTCATCAATAATATCTTCCATCGACTCCACAAGCTGTTCAAAAGTCAAATTAACGTGCTTAATCGGATGGATCAGGCGCTCCATGTTTTTGCTGTTATACTTTTTCAGTTCAACGGTCATTTCATCAAATAACTGCTGCTTCATTGGTCTGGGGTCGATAGTCAGCAGAACCTTGATGTCCTCTGCACCAAACTGCTCCAGATGATTTACAAGCTGCTGTTTATCGAACTGATTATAGAGCTTTGTCTCGACAACGATCTTAAAGCTCTTTTGGCTGATTACAGCATCCGGAACGCTTTCGTCACCGGCAACCTGCAAGTCAAATGTAATTTCAGGACTTTCATCCTCTCCGAGAATAAGGCTATTCAACATAGAGAAGAATTTATCCGCATTGTAATTATATAAACGGGAAAGCATCAACATGGTGTTGGATGTATCCACATTCTCTTTTGAATGGTATCGCTGAAAGTAATGTATCTGCATAGCGCACCTCCTGAAAACTATCTGCCTTTCTCGACTTTCTGCTTGCGAGCCGATTCAACCCATTTTGCAAACTCCCAATCCAAAGGCACCTCATCAATTACTTCCATCAGCATTTCCTCATAATCAAGATAATCCTGATAATCTGATATTCTGCTCCATGCGCAGGGCAGAGAAGGGATGCCATATTGCTTCTTCGCAATGTCGATGATGTAGTTGTCCAGCGGAATATGTAAAAAACGGTAAAACGGTTCTACAACATCAGGAACCAACACATACAAGTATTTCAAAGTCATATTGACCCATTTTTGCGCTTGTCCAATATAAAACTCGATTCCTTCTGATTCATACATCGAAACAATTTCTTCGCAAATGGAGTGGTGCCATTTTGTAAAATCCTCAGCATCATTCACGGCAACAAGCTCAGGGATTCTTTCTTCCAAAAGCGCATCTACCGCTTTTCTCAACATATCCCCATTCTTGCCATTAAATCGAATCGTTCTGCACATATCCGTATATGAGCTCCTGCTGGCAGCTTCAAAGGGGTTATCCGTTACACCAAAGTAGAGCATCTTCAAAAAGTCCAGAATCTTGCCATCGACAGAAACCATACTGGACGGAGTGGAACATTCTTTTTTTGCAAGAATCCGTCTGCAAAACTCGTCCATCTTGTCCTTGCCATAGAAGGAGAAAGGATTGATATTGTCAATATTGGTTGACACATTTATCTCAAAGATATCACTGCCTATGCAGCCAGTCCCAGAGATTCGTAGTATCTCTGGCGCTTG
>NZ_JBQHWA010000051.1:0-13639 GCF_052064225.1 Blautia massiliensis (ex Liu et al. 2021)
TGGGTACGTGACATTGAGAGTTCCTCCTTATTCTCTTTATTATACATGAATTCTTTGAGAATAAGGTGTCAACTTTATTTATACAACATCATAAGGCATGGGACAGCATCGACTGGAACAAAGCGAATGCATACGTTAAAAAACTGCAAATGCGTATCGTAAAGGCTCATCAACAGGGCAGAACCGGCAAAGTAAAGTCTTTGCAATGGCTGCTTACACACTCTTTCTACGGACGTGCTTTAGCTGTAAAAAGAGTAACGAGTAATAAAGGCAAAAAGACAGCAGGTGTAGACAAAATCTTATGGTCTACTCCCAAACTGAAATATGAAGCAATTCTCAGCTTAAAACGCAGAGGCTATAAACCATTACCGTTAAAGAGGGTATATATCCCGAAAAAGAACGGAAAAATGAGGCCGCTCAGTATCCCATGTATGAAGGATAGAGCGATGCAGACATTGTACAAATTTGCACTGGAACCGATTGCGGAAATCACTGCTGACCCTAACTCCTATGGATTTAGAGCAAAGAGATGTGTACAGGATGCAATCGAACAGTGCTTTACCTGTCTGAATAAAGCAAAATCCCCTAAATGGGTGCTGGAAGGAGACATTAAGGGCTGTTTTGATAACATCAGTCACGAATGGATACTGAACCATATCCCAATGGACAGAGATATTCTGCGAAAATGGTTAAAAAGCGGGTATGTCGAGACCGGAAGATTATTTCCAACAGACCTCGGCAGCCCACAGGGTTCGGCTATCTCACCAACTATCTGCAATATGGTGTTGGATGGTCTGGAAGTCCAGATTAGAAAGAAATACCACAAAACTAAAAGGGATGGAAAAGCATATTTTCCAAAAGTGAACTTTATACGTTATGCTGACGATTTCATCGTCACAGGCGAAAGTAGAGAGCTTTTGGAAGCAGGTGTTCTCCCGATTATCCGGGAATTTTTATCAGAGAGAGGATTGGAACTGTCAGAAGAAAAGACAGTGATTACCCATATCGAAGATGGTTTTGATTTTCTCGGATGTAATATACGGTGGTATAAAGGCAAGCTTCTTACAAAACCATCCAAAAAGAATTATAAAGCCATTGTGAATAAGATACGGGGGATTATAAAGCAAAATCCATCTATGAAGCAGGAAGATTTGATAAGAAAGTTAAATCCGGTCATCAGAGGATGGGTAAATTTCCAAAAGTATAATGTCTCCTCGCAGGCGTTTGACAGGTTTGATTTCGATGTATGGAGATGTCTGTGGAGATGGTGTAAACGTAGGCATCCGAAGAAAAGCCACAAATGGATAGCAAAGAAATATTTCAGGAGAGTCGGCACAAGGAACTGGACATTCAGTGTAAATATGGCAGACTCATTTGAATTACATCTGATATATGCTACTGATACTAAAATAGTAAGGTGGCTGAAAACAAAATCAGAAGCGACACCATTTGATGAACGTTTCACAGAATATTTTGAGGACAGAGACACAAAGAGAATGCTTCGAGAAATCAATGGAAGGAAGAAATTAAATGCACTGTACAAAATGCAGAAAGGCATTTGTCCGCATTGTGGTGAACCTATCACAGTGGAACGGGGATTCCGAATCCATACGGAAGTGGGAGCAGATTTTAAAGAAAAGAATGTCTTATTACATGCTGATTGCCATAGAAAACTTCATTACTCGAAAAATGTTGATGAACTGGTTCTGCTAACGCAGGGCTTATAAGTGCTTGAGCCGTGTGAGGGGAAACTCTCACGCACGGTTCTTAGAGGGGAAAGCGGTAGTAATACCGCTGACCTACTCGACCAGATTTTGGAGAATAAGCAGAAGTTCATCAGCCAGATTATGACCAGTAAATCCCCGGTCAGAGCTTGTGAAGATGTGGATGATACGGCACTGTCCTATGCAGAGATCAAGGCACTTGCCACAGGCAATCCGTACATTAAAGAAAAAATGGATCTGGATGTGCAGGTGAGTAAGCTGAAACTTCTAAAGGCAAACCATACCAGTCAGATTTACCGTCTGGAATCCGATATTGCAAAGAATTTCCCGGTACAGATCAGTGCATTGAAAGAGCGGATTGCCGGGATGCAGGTGGATTCGCAGGTAGTAAAAAGCGTGGATTTACAGGATAATGACACGTTTGCCATGACGGTAGGGAATGTTCTTTATGAAGATAAGAAAGAAGCAGGCGAAGCGTTGATCGCCGCCTGTGCAGGTTTAAAAACCATCAGCACCGGCGGAAAGGTCGGGGAATATCAGGGGTTTACGTTATCTGCTTCCTACAATATGTTCTCCAATGCGTTTGAACTGACGATCAAAGGAAAATGCTCTTATAAGCTGGAGATCGGAAAAGACCCTATAGGAAATATGCAGCGTATCCATAACACGCTTTCTTCTATCGACAGGAAGCTGACGGAAAGTAAGCAGAAGTTAGAAACCGTACAACAGCAGCTTGCTACTGCACAGGAAGAGGTAAAGAAACCATTTCCGAAAGAAGCAGAACTGAATGAAAAGATGGAACGCTTATCCGAGTTAAATGCCCTGCTGAACATGGATGAAAAGGGCAATGAGACGATTATGGCAGATGAGGATATTGGCAGAGAAGGAAGCAGCACAGACAGCAGGGATGCCGTAGAAGAAAAAGAACTTCCGGAAACAGCAGACAGAATCCATAAGCCGTCTATTCTGGAACGCTTAAAGCAGGAGAAGGCACAGCAGAATACAGCGGAACAGCCACCTGTACAGAAAGCTGCAAAGAAAAAACATGAACAGGAGTTATAAAAGATTTCCCGTCAGAGTTTTCTCTGGCGGTGACGTAAAATGGAGGGTTTGTTTATGGCAAATAATATAGAAAAACAGTTAAAAGAAATATCGGAACGGCTGGAACAGGGAGTAAAGGAAATCTTTACTTCGGAGAGATATACCGAATATCTGAATACCATGTCAAAGTTCCACAATTACAGCTTTAATAACACGCTGCTGATCACCATGCAGAAACCGGAAGCAACACTGGTGGCAGGCTATCAGGCATGGAAGAAGAAATTTAACCGTCATGTAAAACGTGGAGAGAAAGGAATCCAGATCATCGCACCAGCACCGATACGGGAGAAACAGGAGATTGAAAAGATCGACCCGGTAACAAAAGAGCCTGTGATCGGGGATGATGGACAGCCGGAAACAGAGATCGTGGAGATGGTGATACCGAGATTCCGTGTAACGACAGTGTTTGATGTCAGCCAGACAGAGGGGGAACCGATCGCAGAACTGGAGGTACCGGAGCTTACCGGAAGTGTACAGTTTTATGATACGTTTATGCAGGCATTGCAGAATATTTCTCCTGTACCGATCCGCATGATGAATGTGGAAGGGGATGCAAAAGGCTATTATCACCAGACAGAAAAATATATTGCGATAAAGGAAGATATGAGTAATGTACAGACGATGAAAACCGGAGTCCATGAAGTGAGCCACGCATTGCTGCATGACCGGGAAGTAATGGATGTGGAAGGCGTCCTAAAAGACCAGACAACAAAGGAAGTGGAAGCAGAAAGTATCGCTTATATTGTCTGCAACCATTTTGGTCTGGATACTTCAGAATATTCGTTTACCTATATCGCCAGCTGGTGCGAGAGCAGGGATATGAAGGCGTTGAAAGCATCAATGGATACCATCCGAAAAACATCTGCAGAGATCATTGGGAACATTGAGGAGCAGATGCATGAGCTGGAAAGGGAAAACACCATGCAATATGAAGAAAAAGAAGCATCTGCCACCAGACAGGAAAAACTGGAACAGGACAGTGCAGAAAAGATTGATGAAACTTTGCTTTTTCATGGAGAAAGCGGTCGTTTTGCAATCTATCAGATGGATACGGGCGGAGAGCATACTTATCAGTTTATGGGTTTTGAATCGGCTAAAAAATTAGGCTATACCATTGAGGGGAAAGACTACAGGATGGTGTATGCGGCTCCGTGGATACCAACGATCACATTAGAGGATATTTTTGAGAGATTTAATATCAACCGCCCGAACGATTTTCATGGACATTCCTTATCGGTAAGCGACGTCATAGTTATAAACCGGACGGCGGAGACAAAGGCTTATTATGTGGATTCTTTCGGCTTTGAGGAACTTCCGGACTTTGTACAGCAGAGAATGGAGATGCTGGAAAATAATCATACCAGAGCCTATCCGCCAGTTTATAAAGGAACACTTGCTCAGGCAATGGAAGAACGGGATGTAGATGCTTATCTGGATTCCAGAAAGTTAAATATTGATTGTAAGAAAGCAATCGAGGAAGCAATCGCATTAAATTTTGACGGGCTGCATTTAAAGGAAGATGCCGCAAAACAAGTGCTGGAACAGTTTGGAGAAGAACGTATGACGTTTGTTATGGCAAATACGCTTCGGGAACTTTCTTATGACGGCAGATTTTCCAAACAGAACAAAGACTGGGCAGAACATATCGAAATCCCGGAAAATATCAATCAGGGGAAGAATCTGAATCAGGATTATGTGATAGAAAGCCACCCAGCGGTGTTAGATGGATTTATTGATATGGCAAGGGCAGAGATCCGTATGCAGAAGATTGAACAGGCATTAGATGAAGCGGAAGTCACCATTACAGCAGATACCAGAGGATTTGAAGCAGATGGACATGCAGGAACCTGGCATACAGTAGATGAAAGAGAGTATGCAGGGGAGAAGTTCTTCTTCATGGAACATGATGAGTATGGTTCAGATGTGGCAGGGATTATCGTATCGGAACATGGTCAGCTTGTCGCAGAAGATCTCTGGAATGGGTATGATGCAGGAGCATTGGAAGCTATTTCAGAATATCTGCAGGAGAAAGGGATTTCTGTGGAAGGACTTATGCCGGAACTGGAACCGGATGAACTGGCATATAAGATTGACGATAGGTATTTTGCAATCCAGAGAACAGAGGAAGGCTATGATTATACCTTTTATGCTTTGGATTACGATGAGATCGACGGCGGTGCCTATGACAATCCTGATATTTCTATGCAGCAGGCAATGGAAGATATTCTGGAAGATGAAGAAATGTCCCTGGAAAATGCAGTTCCCGTTGACTATGAGGATTTGATGGCAGAAGTGGAAGAAGCAGGCGAACGGCAGATGCAGCTGGCACAGTTATTAAAGAATTGTCCACCAAGTATTTTTGAGGATTATGACAGGGAAAGAGCAGTGGATACCTGTGAGGGAATTGCAATGCAGTTTACCAAGAGCAAAGGGTATCTGACCGTACAGGCAACGGAAGAAGGTTATTTTTATATTTTTTATGATTCTGACCTGCACGAAATCCATTCCAATGATTATGACGATCCCAAAGTATCTGTTCAGAAAGCTACTTATGAAATCTTAAAAAGTGAAAGAATGGATGATATGGAATGTGTCAAAGTGGACTATAAAGAATTTGAGGCAATGACCATCCAACATTCAAAGGATTTACTACAGGCAGGTGAGCTTCGTGCGACTTCTGAGATTGGAAGAGATGAAGCAGCATTAAATGGTCTTAGCAGGGCAGAAGTGGAACGGGGTGTCTTGTATCACGCACAGGGTATTCTGGAAGATATGGGACTGGAAAATGAAGTAGAGCTGCTTGCAGCAAGGGTGCATGGTTCCAGAAGCAGAGAGGAACTTTACAGAGATGATTCTGACCTTGATGTGGTGCTTTCTTATCATGGCAATATCCGGGAGGACAGTTTCTTCAATGAATTAAATGCTCATGGTATAGCAATGGCAGGTATTAAGGTGGACATCAATCCTATCGCAGAAGAAAGAATCACTCTGGCAGAATATATGAAGGAAGCAGATGCTTACCTTGATCAGCAGGAGATCAAAAAGCTGGCGGTGGATTTAGATAATTTCAGCTATGAATATGACACTTACGAATATAAAGATACCGTTGAGAACAGGGAAGAACAGGTGAAGAAAATCACAGAGGACATTTTGAATCAGAAAACAGGGTGTTTAAAGGACTGGCTGGTTGAAGTATCGGAAGAATCTGATATAGACAGTGATGTGATAACTGCCCGGTCATTACTTTCCCGCCTGGAAAATGCAGAAACCTTTTCTATCTTTACCAGACAATCAGAACAGGAACAGCCGGAAGCTACGATTACTTTTTATGTGGCAGAGTGTATGGAGTTTCCGGTCATGGGAGAATACCATAATAATCTTACTCTGGAAGAAGCGATTAAGATTTATGAAAGTATTCCGGCAGATCGACTGCATGGAGGCAAAGGGATTGGTTTTGACCTGCAGGACGGGGATAAGGATTATTCTGGAGAGTACGAACTGATGTGTTGGGACAGAGTAGACAGGGAACTGATAGATATGATTCCGCATTACAAGGAAAGTCCATTGGTACAGAAAGCAATTAACGATATGGAAAAGTATTTGAATGAGAAACATGGAAAAGTGCAGGAAGCAGAACAGACTGTGGAAGTGAAACAGGAAGTTCCAGAAGCACCAGTCAAGAAAGAATCCGTATCAGTAGAACCAAACCGGGAACAAAACAAAGAGCCTGCAAAGAGTGGAAAAGGAGAACTGAAAAAATCCGTACTGCAGTCATTGAAAGAGTTTCAGGCAAGAGCAAAAGCACAGGAGCAGAAAGAAACGGAAACTGAAAAATCCAAAGCACGTAAGAAGGGGGAGGTAGAATTATGATGGATCTGGCAATGAACTTTGATACAGATGAATGCTTAGTGACCGCAATGTTTGATAAAGGCAACAGAAATGACACGATGGAAGCCATCGGCAATATTATTCCATTTCTGGAAGGGGATGAGGATATGATCGGGCTTGTCTGCAATACCATAAGAAAGCTGTTCTGCATGAGCAATGAAGGCTATGAGATTTTTCTTATGGACTTAGAAGATTATAAATCGGAACTGGAAGAGGGGGAATGAATTCAAGCCAGAGTGCAGTATAGCAGGTGAAAGATGAGAATCGAAGGAAAAAGTGTCAGCATTGAGAAGTGTTAACAGGTATATATTGGAAGAATTCAGCCAGGGAAACTCTGGCTGATATAAAAACACATCTGCAGAAACAGTGACTGAAGAAATTTTGAGTAGTGGAATTGGGAAGAAGTATTTAGATACTATAATAAAGAGATTAGCTGGCTTGTATACTGACAGAGAGGACATAGTAAACAGATTTGCGTTATTATCAGGGATTGTAGGGAGATTCCGAAGAGCTTTTGTTCAGATGATGAAACAATAGGATTGGTACAGGAATTATATAGAACAAAAGTTAATAAAGGGATTTGTTGCGTTTTCCGCTATAATAATCTGCCAGCAAAGAATGTGTTGCCTGAATATGTTTGTGATTATAAGAAACGAGCAGGGTTATTTCAAAGATCTGCAGATTTAGAGTAGTTCTTTTTTTCTGAGAGAAAAATTAAAAATCGTTTTTGGTTCTTCTGGAGAGTGATTATAGCGTTTGGGAAACATCCGGAGAAACCATTACCTCAGGGTGTCGGTAAAGTTCTTTATCAAAGAGAGCTTTGAGATGCCCTTTCTTTTTTTATCCAAATCTTTCCTCTTGTTTACATATATAAACCTAAGAAAAAACTTGACGTTTAAATATTACAAGTGTAATATTTAAGAAAATACGAAAAAAAGGAGAAATAAAACTATATGAGAAAAACGAAAAGAAAAAAACACACGAAGACTATCACAAAAATAGTTTTATTTAGCGGTATATTGATTGGTGGTGGAATCGGTATTGTAACAATAATGAATCGTAATGTTCCTGAAAAAAGACTAATGGAATATATGAAATATATTGAAAAAGGGGAATATGAGCAAATGTATGCCATGCTGGATCAGAAAAAAAGCAGCATGAACAGTAAGGAAGAATTTATAGAACGAAATTCTAAAATATATGAAGGCATTGAGATGTCTGATCTGTCCATAACCGATATTACAGCAAAAAGAAAAGAAAACGGAAATGCGGCAGTTTCCTATACAACAAATATGCAGACTGCTGCAGGAAATGTAGAATTTACCAACAATGCGGTATTTTCACATAACTGGACAGGATATCATTTAATCTGGCAGGATCAGTTGATTTTTCCAGAGTTATCTGCAACGGATAAAGTTCAGGTAACGTTAGAAGAGGCAAAAAGAGGAAATATTTTAGACAGAAATGGTCGCCAGCTGGCTGGAGAGGGAACTGCATCTTCGGTAGGAATTGTTCCGGGCAGAATGGAGAACAGGGAAGATACAATAAAAAAACTGGCAGAGTATCTTGGAATTGGAGCAGACGAAATTGAGGATAAGTTAAAAGCCGATTGGGTAAAAGCAGATTCTTTTGTACCAGTAGCAACAATTCCTAAAATACAAGAGGTCGATCTTCTGACAGTGAATCCGGATGAAACTGTTCTGGAAGAAAAAGAAAAGCAGGACACATTATTGAAGATTCCAGGTATTATGTTATCTGATGTAAAAGTACGAACTTATTATCTAAAAGAAGCTACCTCTCATCTGGTAGGGTATGTACAGGCGGTTACAGCCGAGGATTTGCAGGAACATAAAGGGGAAGGGTATCGTACAAACAGTGTGATTGGAAAGACGGGACTGGAAACGCTTTATGAAAAAGAACTAAAAGGGACAGATGGGTGTGAGATCTGTATTGTAGATGCAAATGGAAATAAAAAAAGTGTCATTGCATATGAGCCTAAAAAAGATGGAGAAGATATCCATACTACGATTGATGGCGATCTTCAAAGTACTCTTTATGAACAATTTAAAGAAGACAGAGGATGTTCTGTAGCCTTGAATCCTTATACAGGGGAAGTACTGGCGTTGGTAAGTACGCCATCTTATGATAATAATGATTTTGTACGTGGAATGGACAATAGCCAGTGGAGTGCATTAAATGAAAATGAAGACAGGCCTTTATACAACCGCTTTCGCCAGACATGGTGTCCAGGCTCAACTTTTAAACCTGTAATTGCTGCAATTGGATTAAAAGTGGGGGCATTTACTGCAAATGACGATTTTGGAAATGAGGGTCTGGCATGGCAGAAAGATTTCTCGTGGGGAGATTATACAGTGACTACACTTCATGATTATGCACCTGTGATCTTGAAAAATGCGCTTATTTATTCAGATAATATTTATTTTGCAAAAGCAGCATTAAAAATCGGTGCGGATCAACTGATGCAATCTCTAAATCAAATAGGATTTAATCAGGAACTTCCATTTGATATTAAAATGTCAGAGTCTCAGTATTCTAATACGGACAAGATAGAAACAGAAATCCAGCTTGCTGACAGTGGGTATGGACAGGGACAGATTCTGGTAAATCCTTTGCATCTTGCAAGCATTTATACGGCTTTTCTAAATGATGGAAATATGATAAAGCCATATCTTCACGCGGATGGAAGCACTTCCAGTGAAATCTGGATAAAAGATGCTTTTTCACCACAGATTGTTTTGGAGGTTATGGAGGGGCTAGAGGGTGTAGTGAATAACCCGGAAGGAACTGGTTATGGAGCATGCCGGGAAGACATTAGATTAGCAGGAAAAACCGGAACAGCGGAACTGAAAGCTACAAAAGAAGATACATCTGGAACAGAAATTGGCTGGTTTACAGTCTTTACTACAGATAGAGATACAGAGAATCCTATTTTGCTCATCAGTATGGTAGAGAATGTGAAAGATATTGGAGGAAGCGGTTATGTGGTGGAAAAGGATAAGGCGATACTGGATGAATATCTCGGTAATGAATAATTTTTACCTTTAAATATTACAAATGTAAGAGGAAAATGATATGAAAAAAATTTGGAAAATATTTTGGGGAGTTATTTTTCTTGCTGTCTGTAGTGGATGTGGCATAAAGAAAGAGCAGAAAAAGACAATTGAAGATACGAAAGAAAAAATTTACAGAGAGTGTGAAATGCTGGCAGAAGACTATCAGAGCATATATGAGAATGCTGCGAAAGAAAATGCACTATATGAGCTGAGTACAATACAAAAAAGTATGGATTATTTTGGAAAATATGGATATGCAGTAATTGATTCCTACAATCAGCTGGATATGGTTCAAAGTATTAAAGTAGATGATTTTTTGAAAAAAGCAGAAAAAGAGAAAAATGGAAAAACTACTATATTTCAAGTTATAGCAGGAGATCATTTTATTCGGTATGATCTGAAAACCAAACAGGGGAAAATAGACGTTGAAGTAAGCTCTTTTAAATGGAAAGAGGATACTTGGCAGGAAACATATTATCATGAGTTTAGAGCTAATTCATGGAAATATACAGAAAACGGGTATTTCTTTATGGAAGAATATCATCCGGCTGGATATGATGGACCGTCTGGATATCGGGCCTTTCGGGTAGTGCCGTTAAATAAAAAATGCAGGGAGCTGAATCGAAAATATATACTTCCTTTTGGATATACACTTAATAAATTGTTTACTTCTAATTGGAGTGAAAAAAATTATGATGGAATAAATTTTTATGATGTTTTTGACCGTTTACTTTCAATGGAAGAAAAAACTGATGAATTTAAGGAAGGAAAGACTTATGAAATCCCAAAAGAATCATTTGAAGCGATATTTCAAAAATATTTTAATATAAGCGCAGAGATACTGCAGACAGGAACGGTATTTCACACGGAAACACAGACATATCGGTATCGAACCAGAGGAATCGTATATGATTTTGCTCCCACACCATATATTCCATATCCGGAAGTTGTTTCCTACATAGAAAATCAAGATGGAACAATAACACTGGAAGTAAATGCGGTATGGCCACAAAAAGAATTAGATCAGGCGTTTTGTCATAGCGTAACCATTCGGCTGTTAGATAAAGATAGATTTCAATATGTATCCAATTATGTATCAAGGTCAGAAATAGAGGTTACCTGGTATACGGAAAGATTATCAGACGAAAAGTGGGAGGAATGTTATGGAGATAATTGATATGAGTACAAAAAGAAAACTGAAAAAGATGGTGAGTGTTTTATTTATTTTGGGATGCTTTTTCATAGGAAATACAAAATGTAAAGGGGCTGATTTAGAATATATTTCACAGGAAACTGCGAATTATGCTGTACAAGAAAGAGGATATGATTTGCCAGTAGATGAAGTCGTGAAAGAAGAAGCTATTGAAGATTGTAAGAATGTTATGAATCAGATGAAAGCCATTTATCAAAAGGCGGATAAAGGAACTTCATCGAATGTAGTAGTTTCTGAGACAGTAATGGAAAAAATGCAGGAAGTATTAAAGGAAAAAAATGTCCCTGTTATTACATCAGCGCCGTATTCAAATATGGCTAATTATTCTAAAATGGAAGAATTTCTTTTCAGGGCAGAACAGGATCTGCCAGGAGATATCGTCTTATATAGGATTAACAGGGATGGTGGGATAGAAAGACTCAAATTCAATTATGATGGGACAGATATGTATTTGTTGGCTGCGAAAGTTGTTTGGGGTATGAACGACAATCCATCTATTGTATATGTTTCGTATACAAGGATAGAAGAATGGAAATATACAGAAAAAGGCTGGTTTGGTTATACGCTATGTGTTCCAAAATATCCGGAAGTATCAGAAGCGGTTGATGGCAGTTCTATGATAAGAATTAAACCTTTAAGTGATGAATGCAGGGAAGTTTCAAAGAGGTGTGTGTATTTGCTTGGATATCAGGGGAATAATCTTTTATGTTCTGATTGGGATAGATCTGATATGGAAGGGTTAGATTATAATGGTTTATATGAATATTTATATCGAATGAAATACGGGGAGAGATATGAGTTTTCAGGTAACTCAAGTGGAATTCCGGCAGAAGAGTTTGAAAATCTGATAATGGAGTTTTTGCCGATAACAGCGGAGCAAATTAAAAAATGGGCAGCATTTGATTCGGAACATCAAACTTATGACTGGGAACGATTAGGTTGTTTAAATTATAGCCCTACTCATTTTGGAACATCTTTACCGGAGGTCGTTGAAATAAGAGATAGCGGAGAGGGAAACAATGTGCTGGTTGTTGATGCTGTATGTGATACATTTATATGTAATGATGCCGTTATTACAAGTGAGCTGACTGTTAAGTTCAACGATGATAAGAGTTTTAAATATATGGGGAATAAAATTCTGAATAATGGTACGAAAGAAGTTCCCAAATATCAATATAGAATAAAAAGAAAGAACTGATAACAACTATCAGCCCTTTCATATTTGTTAATTCCATATATGTAATTTTTTTAAGATATCAGAAGTGATTTCAAATGCTTTTTTGCCAGTTGCATTAGAATCACTTTGGATATTGGTTGCAAAATAATAGCTGTTATCGGAAGTTTCTACATATCCGATAAACCAGCCGTTGATATCCTGTCCGTTGACACGACCGGTTCCAGTTTTTCCGTAGAAATTACCATTAGGTGTACTGGCAATTTTTATAGCATTTTTAACAGAAAATACATTTTGGGAATTTAGATGGAATTCATTTGTGTTAAATTTTTTCAATAATGTTACTTGCTCTAAAGGCGAGATTTTTAATGAAAAATCGGACCAGTATAAATCCAGATTTGAACTGGTTGTCTGGTTTCCATATTCTATTTTATTCAAAAATTCCTGGACTCTGTTAATTCCGAGCTGCGAATCAATTGCCTGGAAATACCAGTTAACGGAATTTTGCATAGCAGAGTTTAAATCCTGATCAGCTTCCCAGGATGGAAAAGGAAAGGCATCACCATTCCATGTCATGGAAGAGTGTTCTGGTGTGATGATTCCGGATTCCAACCCTAATAATGCATCGTATATTTTGTAGGTAGACTCTGGCGGAATACGTTTGGTGGCTTCTTCAAGATCGTATATTTTCCAGGAATCCAAATTATTGTCATACAAAACAAATGATCCATCATATGTTCCAAATGTTTCGGATATATCTAACAGGGAGATATTTTTGTCTGTATCACTAAAATGATATACGCTTTGAGTAGAGGCATCAATGGATAAAATGGGTGTACATCCAATAAAAACAGCACTAATGACCAGATAAATTATCAATGCTCTCATTTTTTGATAAAGAGTTTCTTTCCTAAAAACGGCGATGTTGAGAATACGTCGTTTCATCTGCCTGAAATTTCCGGACATTCCAACTGCCAGTGGAGAGGAAAAAGAGGATATTTTTTCTGCAAAATTAATCAGTGTAGTTCCATAAGCTTGGTATTCATCAGCAGAAATCATCTGCAATACAGCAGAATCACAGGCTATTTCACGGTCACAGAGAATTTCTTTTAAAGTGTACCAAACAAAAGGGTTAAACCAGTAGAGTATATTACTTATGACCATGAGGAAGCCAATAAATGTATCTTTGTGACGGTAATGCTGTAATTCGTGTAGCAGCATAAAACGCATATCATCAGGATTCAGTTCGGAAATTAAATGGATGGGAATGTAAATTCTGGGATGTATTATTCCGATTAAAACTGGTGATTTTAAAAATGCAGTACTGTAGACTGATACTGGGTGAGAGATTTTAAGTTCCTTTAAACAATTGTAATAAATGAAAGAGCTAATCCCCCAGCTATGCTGGGGCGAATAGTGTAGTAGTGACGTTGTAGAATGTATAATAAAGCCTCCTATGATACAA
>NZ_JBQHWA010000052.1:0-12816 GCF_052064225.1 Blautia massiliensis (ex Liu et al. 2021)
CTTCTGAATGTACTACTTTTCCTTCCTCTACATCGTAAATCTTAAATGTCTCTGTGTGTCCAAAGTGCTGGAAAATCTGTCCATTTTCATATGTTACTGCTATTCTCATGATACCTTCTCCTTTTTCTGCTGCATATTTTTTGTAAATTTCCTGTTTGTAACATCCTCCAAAGCTGCAGTTGCCGCTCTGACCGTCACAGATTCTGAAATCTCCGCCCTCAATTTTGAGTGGATGCCCGTCGATAAGTGCATCTGCGATCTTTTTCCTGGCGATCTCGTAAATTCGCTGGACCGTTGTTCTTGCGACTTGCATAGATGCTGCACACTGCTCCTGACTGTAACCTTTCTTGTCCAAAAGACGGATTGTCTCGTACTCATCTACCGTTAGAACAATGGGTGTTTTTTTCTCAGTATCATCTGCCGGAAGAAATTCTAAAACATTGGGGAAATGACAGACTTTTCTGCATTTTACTGGTCTCGGCATAAACTGCTCCTTTCTCGCTTTTCTTATATAATAGCCCTATAAAAGGCATATGTCAATAATGTTTTTGACATATGCCTTTTATGAATCACCTTATAGTATTACTTCTTTTCATTATTTTTTAATTTACAGATACCCTGCGTCATTGTTCCCATTGGACAAAATGTACACCAGGTTCGTGGCTTATATAACACCATTACGATCAACCCTAACAACAAAGATGTAAGCATCAAACTATAAAATCCAAAACTAAACTGTGCCACCCAATCAGCTACTGTTCCGGCAGTGTATGTCCATCCCCACGGAACACGGAAGGTCCAGAATAATTTGATGGCTTCACGCAAGGATGATGATCCGGCACCAACTAAATATGTCTGAAATACCATATTCCCAAACATTGTAAGGAAAAATATCAAAAAGCCGTATCGGAACCATTTTGAACTCATCCATCGCGGGGTTGGTTTATTTCTTGAGCATTTTAAATCCCCACCGAGCTTACTAAAAAGCTGGCCACGTCCACACAAATGATTACAGAAAAATTTATTTTCACCGAATATCGCTATTCCTAACGGCAACAGGAAATCAATCATCCCAAACCAAGCAAACAAAATATTAAAAAAACCGAGAGCAAAATAAAGGATCGCCCATATCCATAAATAATCATACCAATGTTTCTTTTTCTTCACATCGCTGTCCTCTCTTTCATTTCAATACAACCTGCCGGACAGGACTTTGCACATTTTCCACATCCTACACACACTGTTTCTTCTACCACAGCATAACATCCATGGTAAACTTTGACAGCTGCCAGCGGACAAGTATTTTCACATACTCCGCAGGCAACACATCTTTTTTTATCGACACTTGCCATTCTTTTTGCCAATGCTTTGTTCCCCTTTCAAATTTTGTATCTCTATTGTACCTGAAAAAGGTAAATCCTTCTGTGATATTATTACATAAGAATTTACCTTGAACTCTAATCATTACAATGACATATTTTTATTATACATTACCTTTATATTTATATATGATGTTTAGAATTTCCTCAGTTGTTCGAATAATTTCTTTTTGTTTTTCTTTCATTGTTATAGATTTGCTTTCTTCTTCAGCTAACGAAGAGTAAAGGTGAATGGTATTAGCATGATTCCATATCTCATCGTAAATTTTCTCGATTTCATCAGCACTCCGAAATGCCTGGTCTGTTTGCATTTGCAAGTGTTCTCGTTGCTCTTCCAGATGATTCATCCGTTCTTGTAACTGATCCCTTTCTTTCTGCAATCGATCATGTTGTGCTTGCAGTTGATCTATTTGTATTTTAATTTCGCTCATCTTTTCTTTCTGTCTCCGCATAAGCATCATCAAATATACAACTACAACTACAAATACAAATAATAGTATTATGTACAGCATAAACTTCTCCTCACGACACATATATTTCGACGGTTTTCCGCAAATCAACTATTGATAATGGCATAGAAAGAACAGTTAGTTTTCCTGAATTCTTTTTAATTTCAACAGCATCAGGATTGCCTGTGATTAAAATTACAGGTGTTGTCCTGTCCGCACGCCATGGCTGATTCGGTTGGCTCGTCATATCTTCGGTAACAATCCAAAGATCCGGCTTATGTCTGCCTAATCTTGTTTTAGCACTTTCCGGTGTGTAAAACAGCATGATCTGATCTGAAATAAATTGCAATGTTTCTTTTAATCCTTTTGCATAACGTTCACTGCCACAGACCAGTGCAATAATAGAAGCAGCTTTCTTTTTTTGTGTTACCTGAATAAAATCCAAAACTGGTGTATTATAGAGACTAAAGTCTTTTTCCAAATGAACTTTATCATAATAACTCTTTGCTGCCTTGCACATCCTCAGACAAAACTGTTCTATGTCTATACGAATATCGTTTCCGTTCTCCTGTATGTTCATACTTTCCAACTGACAAACTGACATTCCACAGTTTAGTCCAAGATGAAAGCGTATATTATTTTCATCATTCAAAAATCCTTTATTTTGATGAAGATATTCACATCGAAGCTGCCAACAGCGTTCTCCGCAAATATATGGCTTTTCATCGGATTGAGATAGTTTAAAGTAGTCCCCTGCATATTCATCAAACCAGCGAATATACTGGGTTCCCACATCACGGGTCGGATTCTTTTGCCGATCCAGCATAACCCGGCCATCTCGATAATGTTTAACAATTTCCGGGAAAGCAATACCTCCGCAAATATCTGGCAAAGTCAATGCCAATGCCAGTGCAGACTGCCATCGTCTATCTACAATATTCAGTTCTACTTCTTCAATTCGGTCCAAAAATGTAAAACTGACATCTCCCTGCATTATTTATCCCTCCCTCATATTCACAACAGTCATGTACTATAGTCAGTATATTTTTATTTATGGCATATGTCAATTATATAATTGACGCATCTAAAAAAAGTAAGTATACTATGTTCGTAAAGGAGATAACTGTTATGAGCTTCGAAAATTATTTTCCACTATGGAATGACTTAAATACAGCACAGAAAAAAGTAATTTCAGACAATTTGATTACACGGGATGTAAAAAAAGGAACGATCATTCACAACGGAAACCTGGATTGTACTGGATTATTACTGGTTAAATCCGGGCAGCTTCGAACTTACATACTTTCAGATGAAGGACGAGAAATTACACTTTACCGCCTGTTCGATATGGATATGTGTCTTTTATCCGCCTCATGTATCATGCAGTCCATTCAATTTGAAGTAACCATTGAAGCAGAAAAAGATACTGATCTTTGGATCATCCCTGCTGAAATCTATAAGGACATCATGAAGGAATCGGCTCCCGTCGCAAACTATACCAATGAATTAATGGCTAGCCGTTTTTCTGATGTCATGTGGCTGATTGAACAGATCATGTGGAAGAGTTTGGATAAGCGTGTTGCTTCATTTCTTTTAGAAGAGACCTCTATCGAAGGAACAAATGAACTGAAAATCACTCACGAAACTATCGCAAACCATCTTGGTTCCCACAGGGAAGTGATCACTCGAATGCTTCGATACTTTCAGGGCGATGGTCTCGTCAAACTCTCACGCGGCAAAATCACCATCCTTGATTCGAAAAGACTGGAAACACTACAAAGATCATAAAACTGTTTTTCTATGACATCTAAAGAATCCTCCATTTATCAGAATTGTGAAAGTCATTCTAATAAATGGGGGATCTTTTTACGCTACAAGTAAATTATAAAATTATTGTGATTATTTTTTAATAATCCATACCACATGCATATGCCCTTTCAATCAACGCACGGTCATTAACCACTGCATCATAGAAGCGGAATCCACCGGAGAAGTTGTATGTTTCATAACCGTTTCCTTCCAGAATACGGCTGGCAATGTAGCTGCGCAGACCACTTTGGCATATCAAGTAAACAGGCTTTCCCTTCTCAATTTCATTGATACGTTCCCTTAGTTCATCTACAGGAATATTTCTGAATCCATCCATATGCCCCCTGTTAAACTCACCTACAGTTCTCACATCCAGCAATACAACACTTTTATCTTTAGAAATCTTATCCATATCTTCCAGATGCCATTGTTTTAAGGTACCTTTTGCTATATTGTCTATCATGAATCCTGCCATATTTACAGGATCCTTGGCAGAGGAATACGGCGGTGCATATGCAAGATCCAGATCTTTCAGCTGGGTTGCCTTCAGCCCTGCATGAATTGCTGTTGCCAGCACATCAATACGTTTATCAACTCCTTCATATCCAATAATCTGAGCACCAAGCAAACGATAAGTCTCTTTTTCAAAAACCACCTTCATGGTCATCACTTTTCCACCAGGATAGTAACCGGCATGACTCATAGGAGAAAGAATTACTGTATCTACATCTAATCCTGACTTTTTGGCATTGGTTTCATTGATACCTGTAGTGGCTGCTGTCATATCAAATACTTTGATAACGGAGCTTCCCTGACTGCCCAGGTAACGGCTGTCACCACCACAAATATTATCAGCGATGATCCTGCCCTGCTTGTTGGCTGGTCCGGCCAAAGAGATCAGCGCATCATCACCCGTAACATAATGTTTTACCTGAACTGCATCACCTGCTGCATAAATATCCGGTACAGAAGTTTCCATTCTGTCATTCACTACGATACTTCCCTTGATGCCAAGTTCCAGACCAGCTTCTTTTGCTAATGCTGTGTCTGGTGTAACTCCGATTGCCAGCACCACCATATCAGCCTGAAGGGATGGATTATCTTTTAATAGAACCTCTACTCCATTGTCCTTTTCTTTAAATCCTTCTACTGTATAGCCCAGTACCAGTTTTATCCCATGCTTTCTCATTTCATTATGGATCATGGATGCCATATCCGGGTCAAATGGGTTCATCAGCTGCTTAGGCCGCTGGACAATTGTAACATCCATGCCAAGCTCCCTAAAATTTTCTGCCAGTTCCAGACCAATAAAACCGCCACCTGCCAATACAGCCGATTTTGGATGATTCTTATTTATATATTCCTTTATCCGAAAAGTGTCTTCTACAGTACGAAGTGTAAAAAGTTTATCCATACCTACTCCGGGAAGTCTCAGCTGTGTTGGCTTTGCACCTGGAGAGAGGATCAGCTTATCATAGTTTTCTTCAAATATCTCACCATTCTCTAAATTTTTCACTGAAACCGTTTTTCGTTCCGGATGTATGGAGATAACTTCATGATGAATTTTCATGTTAATACGGAATCGTTTAAAAAAACTCTCTGGTGTCTGTAGTGTAAGTTCTTCCGGGTCTGTGATCACGTCTCCGATATAATATGGAAGCCCACAATTCGCATAGGATATGTATCCGGATCTTTCAAACACAGTAATTTCTGCATGTTCATCCAATCTTCGTATTCTTGCTGCAGCTGTAGCTCCTCCGGCTACACCGCCTACGATTATTACCTTCATCTTATTTTTCCACCTTTCCTGAATAAGCAGCAATGCCACCAATATTATTTACTTTAGAATATCCCATTCGTTGCAACATCCCAGTTGCTTGACGACTTCGGGCTCCGGAATAACAGTATACAAACAGCGGTATTTCTGTATTCTTCACTACCGAAACAACATTGTTAAGTTGTTGCAATGGCACATTTTTACTTTCTGGTATATGCCCTTCCTGATATTCCTGCGGCGTACGAACATCCAGCAGAACTGCACCAGCAGTCTTTTTATATTCCTCTATCCCTTGATTAATATTCGCCTGTTTTAAAAAATCAAAAAATCCCATTAACGCACCTCCTTAAAGCATCTCTAAGATTGCCTTCTTAGGTCTTGCCCCTGAAACTTTTGTTACAATCTTCCCATTCTTCATAACCACCAAAGTTGGAATACTCATAATACCAAATTTACTTGCCAGTTCTGGCTGCTCATCCACATTGATCTTTCCAACTTTGATATCAGGGAGTTCACTTGCTATCTCCTCTATGATAGGAGCCACCATACGACAAGGAGCACACCAAGGAGCCCAAAAGTCTAAAAGAACGGTTTTCTCGGAATCCATTATTTCATTCTGAAAATTATTTTTATTGATATTAATAGCAGACATTTTACAGTCCTCCTTGTTTTTTCTTTTGTGGCTTTATTATAATCTGAAATTCATTTGTTTTCTGTGATATCATCACATTATTATCATGATTAATTTTTAACTAATTTATTTTTTCATCTTATGATCTGATGGCAGTCTCACTTCTCCGGTCCTTTTCTTCATAATCGAGTTCTGTGTCTCCATCTGTGTTGGAATATAATCGCTTTCCTGCAGAAATGCACCTGCCGCCTCAGCATATGATTCATATCCAGCTGCTTTCATCCTCTTCAACATTTTTGCCAAAGCACTGTTCTTGTCTCTACTCACCTGACGTGTGCTGATTATTCGATGGAGTGTCACAATGTGAATATGAAGCGAATTGCTTTGCCGCTGATTATCTTCTGGAAGATGAAGATGTCCTGGAGATGCTTAACGCTGATATGTCCTTTTTCCAGGCTGCCGCAGAACTGAAAGTTCCACCGGAACTTCTTGATTTCAAATTCCGAATGATGAAACGAAGCGGCGTTCAGATTGTAGATTCTCCGATTACTTCCAACAGTGACTTTTTAAAAGATATCCCTACTTCGGGAATAATAGAAAATTACTAAATATGCTATTTTTGAAAAAGGAGATTTTTGAAAATGATCAACTTAAATAAACATAGAATAGACTTTGGAAAAGGGGATGTAGGCATTGGTGTCATCGGTAACACTACAGATTCCGCACAACTGGCATTTTATAATCAGAGTGCACGTCCCATCCATATACTCAAGAATCCAGATCAGAATCCTGGGTTCGAACCCATGGAATTTAAAGAAGAACCTTTTATCATGAGCTTCTCCAATCCTGAAAGCATTGATGCAGTTATTTCAATTTTACAACGTGCCAAATATATTAATTTCACTTCCAAAAACGAACCGCAAAAAACAGAATAGATGAATGATGTATCTTATAAAGAATGGCTGTCTTTTCTCCAATGAGCAGGCAGCCATTTCTCATGTAATTCTTTAATACAAGTCTCCCACATATCCATCTGCTTCCAGATGCATATAGCACTCGTCCACCTTCTCTGATTCCAGAATCCGCAAAACGTGTTCCATACCTGTAGCAAGTTCTTTTGTTTTTAACTCTTCCAGCGGAATCCAATAAACTCTTCCTTCCTCAGAACTCTTTAATTCTCCGGTAAACTTATCCGCTTTATACAAGGTAATAACATAGTGCACTCCGCTCTTATGCCAATGATATAATCCTCCAAGCTTCGGTGCTTCAACCGTAAGTCCTGTTTCTTCCCAGACTTCCCGAATCATAGATTTCTGAAAAATCTCATTTGCTTCTACGTGACCGCCTGGAAAAGTTGTACCGGTATAGCTATCATTTACTTTATCCAGAGCCAGTACATTCCCTTTATGATCCTGAATCATACACATATTCATAAAACAGACCTTCTCAATCTGACTCTCTTCTTTTTCATTCAGAGATTTTCTGACACGTTTGTTGATATCCGATCGTTTGGATTTATAATGCTTGAAGACCTCTCCATACGGAATCCAGATTTCTGCATCTTCAATTTTTTCATAAACAGAATCCACCACTTCTTCCAGATGTTTGTCACTCGGAAAAGTACATTTTTTCATATAATAATCTCTGGTTGCCTGAAACATCCATTCCGCAATCTTTTCTTTCTGCTTCATTTTTAACTGGGAATACTTCTTATTCGTTTGCAGTAATCTCCCATCTATCATCTTATGGTTTTTCCGTGACATCGGTTTGACCTCTTTTCTTCTTTTTCATTCAGATTTTACTATACCACAGAATCATGCTTGCGTCATACTTCTGAGCTTCGATGTCCTCTTTTTCTTCTCTCAGTACCTTATTTATAGAGGGTTCTTTTTTAAGACTCTCTTCCGGAGGCTGTGCCACCGGTAAATAGCAAGGACAGGAAGTGTATATACACTTCCGGAAAACCAGCAATTTAGGGAACCCTGCCCTAAATTAAAAACACAGAAGTCACTACTTCGAAGAACCAAAGAAAGGAGAATCTGCCTATGGCAAAGAGAAAAAGAAATATACAGATTTTGTTTTGTGTTTCCCCAGAAGAAAAAAAGCTTATTCGTAGAAAGATGATTGAATCAAAGACAAAAAATATGGGAGCTTATCTTCGTAAAATGGCAATCGACGGTTACATCGTCAACACCGATACCACTCCACTGAAGAAACAGTATGAGGAAATGCATAAGATCGGTGTGAATATTAATCAGATTGCCAAAAAAGTAAACAGCACCGGTGATCTGTATCCGGAAGAAAAGCAAGAATTAAAAGAGATGGTGAAAGAATTATGGCGTATCTTAAGATCTTCCCAATTAAAGTAACAGACAAGAAAGCTCTGGACTACATCACGAATCCAGATAAAACAGAAGAAAAACTGTTAGTTTCCAGTTTTGGCTGTTCCCCGGAAACTGCAGATCTTGAATTTTCTATGACAAGAGAAATGGCAAAAAAGAATGGAATGGACAAAGGTGATAACCTGGCATTTCATCTGATCCAGTCATTTAAACCTGGAGAAGTTGATGCCGAAACTGCCCATCGCTTAGGGCAACAATTTGCAAACGAAGTACTGAAAGGAAAATATGAATATGTGATAAGCACCCATGTTGATAAAAATCATATCCATAACCACATCATCTTTAATGCAGCAAGTTTTGTTGATCATCACAAGTATGTTTCCAATAAGCGGAGCTACCATAAAATCTGCCGGATCAGTAATCGTATCTGCCATGAAAATGGACTTGCCACCAGTATGCCAACCGGAGAAAAAGGCAAAAGTTATAAGGAGAACATGGAATATCATCGTGGCACCAGCTGGAAAGCCAAGCTACGTGTTGCAGTTGATAAAGCAATCTGGACTTCCATCAACTATGAGGAATTTTTACAAAAAATGCAGTTAGCCGGATATGAAGTCCGACAGGGAAAACACCTGTCCTTCCGTGCACCGGAACAGAAAAACTTCACTTATATGAAATCTCTTGGAAGCTATTATTCAGAAGAAAATGTCCGCATCCGTTTGGCAAAAAACCGTAACAAAATAAAAGCTCCAAGGCATCTGTCCAGAGAAGCTCGCCTGTATATCAATATCTCCACTTATGTTACGACCGGCAATCGAGAAGGATTTGAACGATGGGCAAAACTAAATAACCTGAAAGAAGCGGCACGCACCTTCAACTATCTTTCCGAAAATAACCTGCTGAATTATGAAGATTTCCAACAGCATGTTTCTGATGTTGATGCTTCTGTTAAAGCGGCTGATCAAAGAATAACGCAAATCAACAGTGAGCTGAGCACACAGAAAATCATTCAAAAACACTGTGATTCTTACCGTCTCTGCCGAAAAGTGATTGAAGATTGCAAATCTGCTAAAAATCCAAAAGCATACCGAACCAAACATCAAGCAGAATACCAACTGCACGATTCACTAAAAAAAGAGCTTCAGGATCTCGGTGTTACCAAAATCCCAAGCTCTAATAAAATCCAGAATAGGATAGAAAATCTTGAATCTGAACAAGCTGCTACTGTCCGGGAAAAACAAGAATTGCAGAAAAAGCAGAAGACACTGAATATCATTAGACAGAATTTCACAGCACTACTTAATGCTCCGGAGATGCAAATTCCCATATCAGAAAAAGAGCTAACTCTCTAAAAAGAAGGAGGTACCTACTTTAACGGTGCCTCTTGCTTTTCGTCTAATCTATTTATATCTTCCTCTTTATGCAATTTCCCATATTACAGTTGCCGTATCAGTAACATTAATATCGTCTGCCTCAATATCTATATCATATGCTCCCGGTGCACTCATTTCACATTCCGTACACTCCATTAATCTCATTTCATTCAATGGCTTTGTTACAAAATCTATCTCTCCCCAAGAATAATCAATTGCCTGTATTTCACCCAATTTCACATTTGCTGCTGTTGTAAGCACCTGTGCCTTTTGAATGGAATCCTCGATTGCTTTATGTAACAGCTCATTTTTACATTTTTCTACATCTGCCACTGTATACTCAATAGAAAACTCTGGCCTTAATGAGCTATGAGCCAAAGCGTAAAGGACTTGCCCTAATCTTTTATTATCAGCTGCAAACTCTATTTTCATATGGTGATTATACTTATAACCTTTAAATCTTCGCTTCCAGCTCTTATCTCTGTCCTGATAGCTTTCATATTCTGTATCGACATTAAAATATACTGTTTTAAGGTCTTTTCTCTGAAAACCAAGTTTCTCAAACAAATCCTTGAGAAGCTCTGTATCTTCTGTTGACCTTCGGAGAGTATCTTCATATTCTTTGCAAAGTTCTTCCTTGTTGACATATAACCGGATTTTATCCGGCTTTACTGCTATTTTCCCTTTTCCTGTAACTGCCCGAAAAAAGGACATAAAAAAATCCCTCCAAATTTAAAAACAAATTCAGAGGGTAATTTAGGGTATAACAAAATAACCCACCCGAATATCGTTTTTTTTATTTGGTGAGTTTGTTCTTTCAAATACGAAACAAAAAGAGCCGATGATTCGTGAATTGTTCCACAATTTCATCGGCTCTGCGTCTTAAGCGTCTGGCTCTTTGATGACAGTTATCTTCAAGTTGTCAACTTTAATCAATCTTTCTTGTCTGCATTTTGGACAATAAAGGGGATAATTCTCCAAAACAGTGTCCTTCCTAATTTTATTACGGGTTTTGCTCCCACAAACAGGACACAATATCCATTCGCATTTCATCATAATTAGTCTCTAATCCTTTCAAATCTCATTTTATATGACTTTTGCAAGCTGTTAAGCTAACTTGTGGAACATATGCCGAACCTTATCTATACGGCTATTCGGGCGGCGGGGTTGGCAAATAAATTTACCAATAGCTGGCTGGTATCCTTTTAACTCTGTCAAGCAGACTCCCTGCCCATTTGTGAAATAAGTTAAATCGTTCCTGTATTCTTGAATACATCTAGCAGGGATTTCTCCTTTCAGAATGACCTCGTCATTCTTTATCTGAGTACTTACAATATCTGCACAATACCTTGGAGCATCATGATACGCCCGTGAGAGATATTCCTGCGGTGCATAAATTTCAAAGTGGAGATATGGCTCTAATAGTTCTGTCCCTGCTTTTTTTAAAGCCTGCTCCAATACGATAGGGGAAAGCAGCCGAAAGTCTGCGGGGGTACTTACAGGACTATAATACAATCCATATTCAAAACAGATTTTACAGTCTGTCACTTTCCATCCATACAGCCCCTGCTCGCAGCCATAAAGAACCCCCTCCATAACCGCATTTTGGAACGATTGATTTAAATATCCAAGTGAAACTCTGCTTTCATACTGCACTCCGCTTCCAATAGGGAGCGGCTCTATGGACAACCCGACAGAAGCCCAGAAAGGATTTGGCGGGACTTCTATGTGGATGGTATATTCTGCTTTTCTAAGCGGTCTTTCCATATATATAACAGTAGGCTCTTTTATTTCTGCCTCCACATGATATTTTTCCTCAAGGATGGCACAAATGACTTCCATCTGCACATTCCCCAAAAAAGATAACATAATCTCATGTGTAACAGTATCAATGTCAAAATGCAAAAGAGGGTCTGTATCAGCAATCTCTGCGAGGGCATTTAACAGGGCTTCCCTTTGCTCCGGCTTTTGCGGCTCTACCGTTGTCCGAAGTAATGGCATGGGATTATCAATCCATGTTTTGTGAGGCAGGAGTTTTTCATTTCCCAGAATGTCGTTCAGTTTCAAAGTATCATCAGCTAAAATAACAATTTCTCCCGGACAGGCATGGTCAGCCGGGACGATTTCACCGTTTGTCGGAACACACATCTCTGTGATTTTTATTTTCTCTTTTTCAGATATTCTAATAACATCCCTCAAATGCAATGTTCCGCTATATATACGCACATAAACAAAACGCCGCCTTTTCTCTGAATATTCAATCTTAAAAACCTGCCCGCATAGTTCAGATTGACCTTCAGGCGTTGATGAATAAAATTTACTGGCAATTACTTCTATAAGCTGCCGAATCCCCAGATTGTTTTTAGCGCTTCCGTGATAAACGGGAAATAACGTTCCGTTTTGGAATCTCCTGTTTTCTTCCTGTTCCAGTTCTGACATTTTAAACGGTTTCCCTGACATATATTTCTCTAATAGTTCATCGTTTCCCATAATTACCGCATCCCACTGTTCCATATCGTCATTGTCCGTTACATTTATATGGGGATGCTGCCCAACCTTTTGCTTCACTATAATTTCCGAAGAAAGCTTTGCTTTCATTTCCCGATATACCATTGGCAAATCAATCCCCTCTTGGTCAATTTTATTGATGAAAAAAATTGTCGGAATCTTCATTATCTGTAGTGCATGAAACAGTATACGGGTCTGTGCCTGTATGCCATCCTTTGCAGAAACTAATAATACTGCTCCGTCTAATACGGATAAAGAACGGTATACTTCCGCCAAAAAATCCATATGGCCTGGCGTATCTATAATGTTGACTTTTACATCCTCCCACTGAAAAGATGTCACTGCTGTCTGGATAGTGATTCCCCTTTGACGCTCCAAATTCATTGTATCTGTCCTTGTTGTGCCTTCATCTACGCTCCCTAGTTCTGCAATTGCACCACTGGTATACAATAAACTTTCCGTTAATGTTGTCTTTCCTGCGTCAACGTGAGCCAGAATGCCTAAGTTAATTATTTTCATGTGATTTTCCTCCTATCAACACCCAAAAA